>DATLLN010000282.1:0-5531 GCA_035537835.1 Gaiellales bacterium | reverse complement strand
GTCGTCGGCGGCGACGAGATCACCCGTCGCGGCGTCGACGTCAACGGCGTCCGCAAGCGGATCGGGATCGTCTTCCAGGCGTTCAACCTGTTCCCGCACATGACGGTGCTCGCGAACATCACGCTGGGGCCGCGCAAGGTGCTCGGGCAGTCGCGGCGGGAGGCGGAGGAGCAGGGGATGGCGCTGCTCGAGCGCTTCGGCCTGGCCGACCGCCGGGGCGAGTACCCCGACCGGCTATCCGGCGGCCAGCAGCAGCGGGTTGCGATCATGCGGGCGCTGGCGATGCAGCCGCGACTGCTGCTGCTGGACGAGGTGACCAGCGCGCTCGACCCGGAGCTGGTGGCGGCGGTGCTGGACGTGATCCGTGAGCTTGCCGATGAGGGGATGACGATGCTGATCGCCACGCACGAGATGGGCTTCGCACGGGACATCGCCAGCCGGGTGTGCTTCCTCGACGCCGGCGTGATCCTCGAGCAGGGGCCGCCCGAGCAGATCTTCAGCCACCCGCGCGAGGAGCGCACGCGGCAGTTCCTGCAGCGGATCATCGCCGCCGGGAGGATGTGAGAGCCGCGCTGCTCGCCGTGCTCGCCGCGCTGTTGCTGGCGGGCGGGTTCCTGGGCGGCCGGGCGGTGTCGTCCGGCGGCGAGCCCGCCGCCGTGACGCGGACGGTGCCCGTCACCTCCACCCTCATCGAGACGCCCACCGTCACCGCGACGCAGACCGAGACGGAGACCGAAACCGAAACGCAGGCGCCGCCGCCTCCCGTTGCCCGCCCGGCGATCACCCAGGATCCGATTCCCTACACGGCGGCCCGCCGGGCCGAGATGGCGGCCTATGCGCAGCGCCATTACGGCATCGACACGTCACGGCTCGGCCATCCCCGGCTGATCGTCCTGCACTTCACGGCGTCCTCGAGCTATCCCGGCGTCCACGCCACCTTCGCGAACGACACGCCCAACAACGGCGAGCTGCCCGGTACCTGCGCCCACTTCGTCGTCGACCAGGACGGCACGATCTACCAGCAGGCGCCGCTGGACGTGATGTGTCGCCACGCGATCGGCGTCAACGACCGGTCGGTCGGGCTCGAGATGGTGCAGGAGACGGGGCCGTCCAGCAGCTGGGCCGATCAGCAGATCCTGGCCCGCGCCCCGCAGATCCACAGCGTGCTGGCCCTGATCGCGTGGCTGTGCAGCCGGTACGGCATCCCGGTGCGCGACGTGATCGGGCACTCCATGGTCAACGACAGCCGATTCTTCCGGGACAACGAGGGCTGGCGGAACGACCACACCGACTGGCAGCCGGCCGACGTCGCCCGCGTGCGCGCGATGCTGCGCGCCCGCTACCCGTCGCTCACGGGGTGACGGCGGTGTAGATCAGGATCTGCTGGTAGCTCGACCCGGGCGTGTTGGCCTTGTCGGCGAACCGCAGGGTGAGGGCGTAGTTGATCGGCACCGCCACGCCCGCGGTGCCGGTCGCGGCGCCGCTGGCGATCCGCTTGTCGTTCGCGCCCAGGTTCATGCCGCGCGTGCCGGTGACGCGCAGGCGGTTCAGCGGGATCGTGTTGGCGCCGGTCGGGGACTCCGTGAACTCCGGGCCTGCGGCGCGGACGAACAGCCGCCAGTTGGCGTTCGACCAGACGGTCGCCGTGTTCTCGTTGCCCGCCGGATCGCGCGCCGAGAGCGGATCCACGGGGCCGAAGTCGTACGGCGCGGTCGTCGCCAGCTGCAGGCGCACCGTCGTCCGGTTTGCAAACCGGACGGTCTGGCTTGCCGAGCTGGACGACGCAGCGCCGGCGGAACCGGCGAACGCGGCGAATGCCAGCAAGGCAACGGCCAGCGCCACGACGGCGCCCAGGGGTGTAGTCAGGCGAGAGATCATGCGCAGAGGGGGATGCGCGGACAGGAGACATCGGCGTCCGCGGCTCCCGGCCGCTCCCCCGATCGCGGGATTTCGGCCGCTACTCGTAGACGACGACGTCGGGCGGCGGGAGCAGGTTGAGCACCGAGTGCGGCCGCATCAGGCCGACGTCCTCGTGGTAGAACAGCTTGAAGCCGTTGAACCAGTGCGTGCCGTTGGTGGCGAACAGGTCGTATTTCGAGACCTTGTTGTCCCTGGTGCCAAAGCCGTCAACGTTGACTGTGAGGGCGACGCCAGGCGGCTTCTTCAGCCACCGCTTGTGCTCGATCATCCCCGCCGTGAACTGATGGACGATCAGCACCTTCTGCGGGAGGTCGCGGTCCTCCACGATCTTGGAGACGTACGCCGACACCTCGTTCACGATAGTCGAGGTGGTGTGCCCGATCACCTGCCCCGGCACCTCGCCCGGCCCCATGCTCCACTCGGGGTCGATGGCGAGGCCGACGTCCGGCTGCTCCAGCCAGTGACGGTACGCCTTCACCTCGGACATGAACGACGCCCGGCCGGGCTGGATGTCCAGGATCAGCAGGGCCTTGGCCTTGCGGGCGGCGGCCAGGTAGCGGTCGATCGTCGACGAGGTCTGGCGCATCCGGTACTTGCCGTCGTCTCCAGGGGCCGCCGTCACCAGCGTCGCGATCAGCTCCATCGCCGGCATCACCGGACGTCCCGGCTCGGCGTAGGGCCGTGACTGGACGAGCAGCTTCTGCGCGGCCTTGTCCGGCGTGCCGATGCCCAGCTCGCCCAGCCCCGGATCCTGCGGCGCGCCGTAGAGCGCCACGACGCGGTAGTGGGGCAGCACCTGCCTGCCGCCGCGGGGCAGCTCCGGCGGCGGCTGCTGCGTGGTCGACGAGAGCTGCTCGCCGGCGTCCGCGGCCTTCGGGCTTCCGCCGCCGTGGCCCAGCGTGAACCACCCGGCGCCGACCAGCACCACGATGCCGCCGACCACCAGCACGCCCAGCCGGCGCTGGCGCCGGGTGCGCTCGCGGGCCCGCTCGCGGGCGTCCAGGCGCCGGTCCTCGGCCGATCGCGGCGGCCGGCGTTCGAGCTCGTTCATGCCACCGCCCGTTCCGCCCGGTGCCGCTCGTACCAGGTGCTGTAGCCGCCCTCGTACGCGATCGCCCGGCCGCGCGCCACCTCGACCACCCGGTCGCAGGTGCGGTCGAGGAAGTAGCGGTCGTGGGAGACGGCGATGACGGTGCCGTCGAAGCGCTCGATCGCGCCCTCCAGCACCTCGACCGAGTCGATGTCCAGGTGGTTGGTCGGCTCGTCCAACACTAGGCAGTTGGCTCCGGCCCGCATCAGCAGCAGGAGCTGCAGCCGCGTCCGCTCGCCGCCCGACATCCGGCCGATCGGCTGGCGCACCTGCTCGTACGAGAACAGGAAGCGGGTGAGCAGCTGCACCGCCTCGCCCTCCGTGCAGGGGCTGACCCGGCGCACCGCTTCCAGCGCGGTCGTGGTCGACGGCAGCGTGTCGTGATCCTGTGCCAGCAGTCCCATCTCGATCGACGGGCCGATCCATCGTGTGCCCGAGGTGGGCTCGAGCTCGCCCGTCAGCAGCTTCACGAGGACGCTCTTACCCTGTCCGTTGCCGCCGATCACACCGATCCGCTCACCGCGCATCACGGTCAGGTCGACGCCGGTCAGGATCCGCCGCCCGCCCAGGTCGGTGTCGACGCCGTGCAGCTCGACCACGCGCTGGCCGCCGCGCTGCGCACTGCGCAGCCGGAGGGCCATCTTGCGTCGCTCCAGCACCGGCCGGTCGATCTTCTCCATCCGGTCGATCTGGCGCTGCTTGTTGCGCGCCTGGCGAATGTTGCGCTCGTCGGGGACCCAGCTGGCCCACAGCTTGAACCGGCGGATCGCCTCCTCGAGCCGGGCGATCTCCTTCTGCTGGGTCACGTACTGCTGCTGCTGGCGCTCCAGCTCGAGCTCCCGCTCGGCGGCGTACGTGGAGTAGTTGCCCGGCCAGATCCGGATCCGGCCGCCGTCCAGCTCGGCGATCTCGGTCACCGTCTCGTCCAGCAGGTAGCGATCGTGCGAGACCATGACGACCGCGCCGCCGAATTCGCGGATCAGATGCTCGAGCCGGCTGCGCGCCTCGGCGTCCAGGTGCGTCTCCGGCTCGTCGAGCAGCAGCAGGTCGGGCTCCGCGGCGAGGCATGCCGCGAGCGCGATCAGCTTGCGCTGGCCGCCGCTGCGCACGTCGGAGGGCCGGTCGATCGCCGTCTCGTCGAGGCCCAGCTGCAGCAGCAGCGACCGCCCGCGGCCCTCGAACGCGTGGCCGCCGGCCTGCTCGAACTCCTCCAGCAGCACCGCCTGGCGCCGCAGCACGCGGTCCATCCGGTCGAGGTCGCCGGCCAGCGCCGGATCGGCCAGGCGCCCCCCGACCTCGTCCAGCTCCTGCTCGATCCGCTCCAGGTCGGGACGCGCCGCCAGCACGATCTGGTGCGGCGTGCGCTCGTCCGGCGCGACCTGCTGCGGCAGCATCGCCGTGACCATGCCGCGGCGGCGCGCGATCGTACCGCCGTCCGGCTGGTCGTCGCCGTGCAGCAGGCGCAGCAGGGTGGACTTGCCGCTGCCGTTCGCGCCGATCACGCCGATCCGGGCCTCGTCCGAGACCTCGAGGTCGAGGCCGTCCAGGACCGTGCGGGCGCCGAAGGTTTTGGACACGCCTGACAGACCCAGCAGGTGGATGACAGCCCCTCCGAGATTCGCCTCGGGACGGCCCGACGCCGTCCGTCTGGGACATACTGTAAGGGAATCCGAGTCGCGTCCGGCTGTATCCGGCCTTGGCTCTCCAAGCCGGATCACGGCTCGTCTGCAACCAAGCGGTATCCGGTCATGTTCGGGGGTGCTGTGTCCCTCTTGTGTCCCTCGGTGAGCAGCGCGTCGATGTCGGGGAGCGCTGCGCCGGGGATGCCGGGTGCCATGCAGTTGACCGCAGCGGTCCCTTCAGACGGCGAGGTCTTCGAAGAGCCGTTGGACCGCCCGACGATCGGTCGGGTCAACTCCCATATCCGCGACCGCGGCAGCGACACCGAGCAGGCGCTCTTCGGAGCACGCCGAGGCGCCGGTTAAGTCGAGCCGTCGGATGCACCGCAAAGCCTCGTCGAGTCCGACGTCATGTGTGTCCAGGTAGCGACGGAACACCCAGCTCGGCCCGGCACCGCTCTCCTCGAGGATCGCGAACACTGCTCCCAGGTGTCGCAGTTCGCAGGCGTCGCAGAGTGGGATATCGCTGATGTACGGAGGTAGCGGGGGTCCCCAGAGGCGGCACGAGGCTGCCGCAGTCAACGCAGCTTCGTGGGCGTTGGAGAGCGGCCAGCCGAGCAGCGCGATCCCGGGCGCTTCGCTCGAGCTGTTCTAGGCGACTGTCGATACCCACGCCGGTTCCTCGCCACCAGGCGCCGCCTCGAGCGCCGCGAGACGATCAACCACCTCCGCTTGTTCGCGGTACCGCCAGCCCATGTCGAGGATCGCCCTGCAGGCGGACACGCGAACAGCAGGCGGCGTAGCCTCGTCACCCGCGAGCGCGCGCAGCGTGTCCACCGCATCGAGGCTTGCGTCGGTCAGTCGCCCAACGGCTGCACGCACAAGCGCGTCTCGTTCTACTG
>DATLLN010000281.1:0-17780 GCA_035537835.1 Gaiellales bacterium | reverse complement strand
CTGGAACGACGGCCGCCGCGCTGCCGCCGACCGCTACCGCGCGCTCGGCCTCGGTGAGTCGGTGACGCTGCCCGTCGAGGCGGAGAACCGTCAGCATGTCTACCACCTCTACGTCGTCCGCTCGCCGGAGCGCGACGCGATCGCCCGGCGGCTGAAGGATGCCGGGATCGGCGCCGGGGTCTACTACGCGACGCCGCTCCACCTGCAGCCGGTGTTCGCGCACCTCGGGCACCACGCGGGCAGCTTCCCGAACGCCGAGCGGGCTTCCCACGAGGGGCTGGCGCTGCCGATGTTCCCGACGCTCTCCGAGCAGCAGCAGCGTGAGGTGGTCGACGCAGTGCGCGCCGCCGCGCCGGCCGCTGCCTGATGCGCGTCTGGGTCGACCTCACCAACTCGCCCCACGTCCCGATCTTCGCGCCGCTGATCCGGCGCATGCAGGCACGCGGGTGGGACGTCGCCGTCACCGCTCGGGCCTTCGCGCAGACCCTGCAGCTGCTCGAGCTGCACGGGATCGAGCACACGGTGGTCGGCCACCACGGCGGCGGCTCCCGCCTGGGCAAGGCGCGCGCCGCGGGCGGCCGTGTCGCCGCGATGCTGCAGTTCGGCCGCCGCGGACGGTTCGACGCGGCGATCGCCCACGGGTCGACCGACCTGCCGATGGCCTGCCGGGCGCTGCGGGTGCAGAACACGACGATGTTCGACTACGAGTTCGCGCGGCTCCAGCACTCGCTCAACTGCCGGCTGGCGAACCGCGTGCTGACGCCCGATGCGATCCCGGCCGGCCGCGTCCGCGAGTACGGCGCCCGCCCGCCGAAGCTGGTCACGTATCCGGGGCTGAAGGAGGAGTACTACCTCGCGGACTTCGAGCCCGACCTGGCGGTGCCGGCGTCGCTCGGGCTCGACGGCTCGAAGATCGGCATCGTGCTGCGCCCGCCGGCCGACGTCGCGCTCTACCACCGGTTCGAGAACCCGCTGTTCGACGAGCTGCTCGGCAGCCTGGGCGCGCGTGACGACCTGCAGGCGGTCGTGCTGCCGCGGACGCTCGAGCAGGCGGCGCGGATCCGCGGACTGGCGCTGCCGTCGGTGCTGGTGCCCGACGGCGCCGTCGACGGCCAGAGCCTGCTGGCCGGCGCCGACCTGGTGGTCAGCGCGGGCGGCACCATGAACCGCGAGGCCGTCGTGCTGGGGACGCCCGTCTACACGACGTTCGCCGGCCGGCTGGGCGGCGTCGACGAGCGGCTGATCGAGGAGGGGCGGCTGCGGCCGCTGCACGCCGTGGACGAGCTGGTGCTGGAGCGCAAGTCGGGGCTGACCGCCGAGCGCCGCCGGCGTAACCCCGATCGCCTGATCGACCTGGCCTTCGAAGGACTTACCAGAGCCACTCGTTCGTCATGATCCGGCGCGTCCCGTAGATCAGCGTGGCCCGCCCGTCGGTGGACATCGCGTAGATCCCCGGGTGCCGGAGGCCCGGGCCGCAGGCGCCCATCGGGAAGCCGACGACGGCGCGGTCCTCGGACGCCCAGCCCAGCGCGTACGACTCGGCCGATCGCACGGGCGAGGACTTGCCGTCGGCCGTGCGAACGGCGCCCCCGCCCGTCGGCACGAACACTGCGCGCGGCGATTCGCACTCGCCCGACCACGACGCCAGCAGCGTGCGACCGTCGGGGGACAGCGACGCGCCCGTGAAGCCCAGGCCGAGCACGTGGGGCCAGCCGTCGGCCAGCACCTTTCCCGTCGTGCTGTCGACCAGGGCGTTCGTGACGCCGCGCCTGCACAGCTCGTACGTCCCTGCGACCGTGACGCACTCTCCCTGCTTCGACGGCTGGTTGTCCGCCTGTTGTGGGGCGTCGATCACGCTCCGGCCGTCGGGCCCGATCTCCCGGTCGTTCATGGCGTCGGCGTCGAGGTGGCCGTACACGTGTCCGTCGAGACCGACCAGCACGACGACCCTCGGCCTGGTGTCCATCCACACCTGCACGCCGTCGGCCGGCAGCGACGGCAGCGCCGTCGGGTCGAGCCGGGCGCCGATCCGCAGGCCCAGCGGCTTACCGGACTGATCGACGACCGTGGCGGTCGGCGTCGACGTCGTCGGTGTCGCGGCGATCGTGGTCGTCGACGACGCGGACGACTCTCCACCGCATCCGGCGACCGCCAGGCAGGTGACAAGCGCGACAACGACCTTCATGGCGCCGAGTATGCCATGCCGGGCGCACGGTGTCATCGAGTACTATAAGCGCTGCTTATTATGGAGCTACGCCAGCTGGAAACCCTCGCCGCGGTGGCCGATCGCGGCTCGTTCTCGGCGGCCGCCGAGGCGCTCGGCATCAGCCAGCCCGCGGTCAGCCAGCAGATCCAGACGCTGGAGCGTGACATCGGCTCTCCGCTGATCGACCGCTCCGGCCGCCGAGCGCGCCTCACGGAACGTGGTGAGGTCGTGCTCCGGCACGCCCGCCGGCTGCTGGCGGCCCGCGACGAGCTGACCCGCGAGCTGGCCGACCAGGACGGCGAGCTGGCCGGCCACCTGGTCGTCGGCTCGAGCACCGGCCTCGGCGAGCACGTCCTGCCGCCGCTGCTCGGCGGGTTCCGCGAGCTCCACCCGGCGGTCTCCGTGACGCTCCGGGTCGAGGTCACCGTGACGGTGATCGACCGCGTGCTGGAGCGCGAGCTGGAGCTCGGCGTCGTCGGCGCTACGCGCGCCAACCGCGCCCTGGTCTACGAGCCGTTCCTGGAGGACAGGATCGTGCTGGCCGTCCCGGCCGGTCACCGGTTCGCGGGCCGCACCATCGGGCTCGACGAGCTGGTGGCCGAGCCGCTGATCGTGATGCAGGCGGGCGCAGGCGTGCGCACCGTCATCGAGGACGAGCTGCGCCGCGCCGGCGTGCGGGCGCGCGACCTTCGGATCGCGATGGAGATGGGGCTGCAGGAGTCGGCGAAGGCGGCGGTCGAGGCGGGCTACGGCGTCTCGTTCCTCTCGTCGCTGGCGCTCGACCGGGAGCTGCGGCTGGGCACTCTGGCGACGGCCGAGGTCGACGGCATCGACCCGGTGCGCGAGTTCTCGACGGTGCGCCCGGCGCACACGCCCCCCAGCCGGCTGGTCGAGGCGTTCCTCGCCTACTGCCGCGACACGCTCGGCATGCCCAGCCGGGGTGGTCGCGCCCTGCGCGCCGCCACCCCGGCCGGTCGAATTCCCGGCTAGGCCGCGTCCCTCAGGTCACGCGCGCCCGACGGCCGGGGCGAATCGTCACGGAAGTACCAGGCCAGGAGGCGCTGGATGTCGACCGTGCCGGTCTCATCTGGCTGATCGTTGGGCGCCGGCGAAACGTCGGGCGCCTGCTCTTCGAACGTGCTCATCACGGAACAACATCGGAGATATGCGCCCGAAGCGGGACCCCGGGATGGGGAATCGAACCTACCGTGAAGGGTTAGGCAGATTCACCCAACCAGCTGTCCAGGTCGCTCCAGTAGCTGGAACGCAGGGCGTCGGACAGGCGCGGATCGGTGTGCTCGGGGTTGAACACGTTGCGGGTGACGTCGGCGCAGACCTCGACCTCCGACAGCCGCACGTTCCCCAGGGCGACGACGACGTCACTTGGCAGCTGCAGCTCGTCCGCGGTGTAGTGCTTGAACAGCAGGTCCGGGGCGCGCTCCATTAGATCGGGCCAGTCCGGGCATGAGCGGGTTGACATCTACGCGGACGCCGCCTTCGGCCTGTTGCGGAAGGCGTCCCACAGGAGGGCCAGGATGATGCCGACGATCAGGCCGGCGAACGCGGCCACAATCAGGGAGCTCTGGTGGCTGGTCGCCGTCACCTGCTTGACCGACGGCGACCCGAGGTAGCTCGCGCGCTCGATCGTGTCGGCAGCCGTCAGGAACAGCTGGTTGGACGTCATCTGCGAGGAGATCTCGTCGAGCCGGCTGCCGGCGTCCGCCACGGTCGCGAGCAGAGGCGAGATCTGGACGGCCTTGTCCGTCGGGGACATGTTCGACACCTTGATTGCGACGATCGCCTTGTTCGCGGCGTCGATGGCGCTCTGCAGCGTCTTCATCTGCGCCTGGTCGGTCGTCACCTGGGTCTGCAGCAGCTCCCGCTTCTGATCCTGGTAGGTGTTCGCCCAGGCGATCACCGAGTCGGACAGCGACTTGACCGCCGTCTTCACGCTGGTGCGCGACCAGCTCGGTGCGCCCAGCACCGTGATCTGCAGGTTGGCGTTCGCCAGACCGGACTTCGAGACCGTGGACACCAGCTGGGTGATACTCGTATGGCTGCGCAGCGCCTGCGGCTTGACGCCCGCCGCGCCCGCCGCCTTGAACATCACCTCATCCGAGCGGAGGTACGCCGTGGCGCTGGTCGGGTTGGTCTCGATCGACGCCGGGAATGTCTGCTGGCCGTTCGGCGTCAGCGGCGCGCCGAGGAAGACGGACGACTGCGCCTGGTAGCGGTTGCCACCGCTGACGGTGTTGAGGACGACCAGGAGAACGGCGACGACCACGCAGGCAACGACCACGTACCACCGGCGCACGACGCGGGCCGCATACTCGGAGACGCGAACCTCGTCGCGCTGTTCTGCCTGAGACACGGGCGGGAAGTCTACCGATAGGCTGCGCTGCGACCCGCCATGAACATCCGCGCACGCGCCCCCCTTCGGATCAGCTTCGCCGGCGGCGGCACCGACGTTCCCCCGTTTCCCGAGCGCGAGGGCGGCGTGGTGCTGAACGCGACGATCGACCGCTACGTCTACGGCATGCTGCGGCCCCGCCGCGACCGGCGGATCCGCATCGAGTCGGCGGACTTCGGCGTGGCGCTGAGCTACGGCGTCGACGAGACGCCGATGTTCGACGGCAAGCTCGACCTGGTGAAGGCCGCGATCCGCGAGCTGGGCGATTCCTCCGCCCCCGGCTACGACCTGTTCCTGCATTCCAACGCGCCGCCGGGCTCCGGCCTGGGCTCGTCGTCGACGGTGATGGTGACGCTGATCGGGCTGCTCAAGGAGTACCACAACCTGACGTTGACCGATTACGAGATCGCCGGGCTGTCGCACCGCATCGAGCGGATCGACCTGGGCCTGCTGGGTGGCATGCAGGACCAGTACGCGGCGACGTTCGGCGGCTTCAACTACATCGAGTTCGACGCCGGCCGGGTGATCGTCAACCAGCTGCGGATGGCCGACGAGGTAGTGCACGAGCTCGAGCACAACATGCTGCTCTGCTACACCGGCGCGACTCGCCGCTCGGACGGCATCATCGAGGATCAGACGCGACGGCTGGAGGAGGGCGGCGACACACTGGAGGCGCTGCGCAGCCAGAAGCACCTGGCCGTCGAGATGAAGAACGCCCTGCAGCGCCGCCGGCTGAACGAGTTCGCCGACCTGCTCGACCAGGCGTGGCAGGAGAAGAAGCGGATGTCGCCCAAGATCACGACCGGCTTCATCGACGAGGCCTACGCGGCCGCGCGCGAGGCGGGCGCCCTCGGCGGTAAGGTCACCGGTGCCGGCGGAGGCGGCTACATGCTGTTCTACTGCGAGTTCCAGCGCAAGCACCGCGTGGCGGAGGTGCTGACCCGCATGGGCGGCCAGGTCACGGAGTTCGCGTTCGAGCACAACGGCCTGACCACGTGGAGCCTGCCCGATGGCTGACGCCGACATCATCCGGGCGCGGCTCGAGCTGCACGCCGAGATGGCGCAGGCGTTGATCGATCCGCAGGTGGAGGCGACGGTGGCCGCGGCGGCGCATGCCATCTGCGAGAGCTACCGGCAGGGCGGCAAGGTGCTGCTGTTCGGCAACGGGGGCAGCGCCGCCGACGCCGAGCACATCGCCGGCGAGCTGACCGGCCGCTACCTGATGGACCGTGCGCCGCTGCCCGCGATCGCGCTGGCCGACAGCGCGGCGGGGTTCTCGGCGATCGGCAACGACTACGGCTTCGGCGAGGTGTTCGCCCGCCAGGTGCGGGCCTTCGGGCGCCCGGGCGACGTCGCCGTCGGGCTGTCGACCAGCGGCGGATCGGCGAACGTGCTTGCCGGCCTGCGCGCCGCGCGCGACCTCGAGCTGGTCACCGTCGGCGTGACCGGCCGCACCGGGCACAGGCTGGCCGAGCTCTCGGATCACTGCGTGCACGTCCCTGCCGACCAGACGCCGCAGATCCAGGAGGGCACCATGCTCGTCCTGCACACGGTCTGCGAGCTGGTCGAGCACGAGCTGTTCGCGTGAGGCCGACCGCGTTCCTCGATCGCGACGGCACCATCAACGTCAAGGCTCCGGAGGGCGACTACGTCAAGTCCTGGGACGAGTTCGTCTTCCTGCCCGGCGCCGAGCGGGCGGTGCGGCTGCTGGCGGACGCCGGCTGGCGGGTCGTCGTGGTCACCAACCAGCGCGGCGTCGCGCTGGAACGGATAACGATCGCCGAGGTCGACGAGATCCACCGCCGGATGCGGGAGGCCGTGCCGATCGACGCCGTCTACGTGTGCCCGCACGAGCGGGACGCGTGCGACTGCCGCAAGCCCGGCACCGGCCTCTTCCGCCAGGCGATGCGCGACGACCCGGCCATCGACCCGGCGTCGTCGGTGGTGATCGGCGATGCGGAGTCGGACATGCTGGCCGGCGAGGCGTTCGGGGCGCGCGCGATCAGGGTGGGTCCGCCGCCGCTGCCGTCGCTGCTCGACGCGGCAACGCGGCTAGTCTCCTCCGCCGGATGAGAGTGCTGTTCGCCAATCCGCCCGGCTACGGCGGCCCCGACTACGACGACCACATCTGCTCCGAGCTGGCCAAGCTGGGCGTGGACGTCGAGCTGATCACCTCACGCTTCCGGTTCGGGGAGGTGCCCGACGCGCACGGCTACCGGCGCAGCGAGCTGTTCTATCCACTCAGCTCCCGCATGTTCGGGCGCTCGCGGCTGCGGATCCCGCTGAAGGTGGCCGAGCACCCGATTGGCCTCGCCCGGATGGCGCTCCGCCACGCCGACATCGTGCATATCCAGTGGATGACGATCCCGGAGCTCGACCGCTGGCTGATGCGGACGCGCGAACCGATGGTCTACACCGCCCACGACATGAGCGACCGTCGCACCGGCGAGAAGCGCGCCACCTGGACGGCCCTCTACGACCGGTTCCGGCGCGTCATCGCCCACAGCGAGTCGGGGCGCCAGGCGCTGGCCGAGTTCGGGGTCGACTCGGCGAAGCTGCGCGTGATCCCGCATCCGATCATCCCCACCGACCCGCCGCGTACGGACGACGGCCGCACGCTGCTCTGCTTCGGGTTGATCCGGCCGTACAAGGGGATCGACGAGGCGATCGAGGTGACCACACGGGTCGACGGCGCTCGGCTGCTGGTGGCCGGCGATCCGATGGAGCCGGTCGACCGGTACCAGCGGATGGGCGGCGACCGGGTCGAGTGGCGGCTGGGCTACCTGCCGCAGCCCGAGGTCGACCGTGCGTACGGCGACGCTACGCTGGCCGTGTTCCCCTACAGGCCCGGGCTCGACCAGAGCGGCACCCTGCTGCGCGCCCTCGGTGCCGGCGTGCCGGCCGTCGCCTACGACGTGGGCGGCCTGGGCGAGAACGTACGGCGGTTCGACGCCGGGCGCGTCGTCCCCGCCGGCGACGTCGATGCCATGGCGGACGCCGTGCGCGAGCTGCTCGGCGACCCCGCCGCGCTGGAGCGCGCCCGCGAGGGCGCCCGGCGTGCGCGCGAGACGCTGACGTGGGAGGCTTCCGCCCGCATGCACGTCGAGCTCTACGAGGAGGTGCTGGCCGAGTGAGCGCCGCGGCCGTCGGGATCCTTGGCGCGGGCCGTCAGGCGCACGAGACCGCGGGCTACTACCTCGCGCTGGGCGCCGAGGTGCGCTTCTTCGCAGCCAACGAGGAGTTCTACGAGGCCGCCAAGGCCGACCCCGATCTGGGCGCCGAGGTCCTGGAGATGGAGCAGGCGCACGACGAGCATCCGAACCTGACGGTGATCACCGCGGTCGGGTACGCCTCGCTGCGCAGGCGGTTCGTCGCCGCCTGGCCGGGAGCGCGCTGGGACGTGCTGGTCGCCGAGCGGGCGTGGGTCGCTCCCGACACCCGCTTGGGCGAGGGGACGCAGATCGCGCCGGGCGGCGTCGTCAACCGCTGGGCGCGGGTCGGCCGCCACGTGCTGGTCAACATCGGCGCCACCGTCAGCCACGACTGCGTGCTGGGCGATCATGTGACGATCAGCCCCGGCGCCAACCTGGCGGGCAGGGTGACGGTCGGCGACGGCACGTTCGTCGGCATCGGCGCGACCCTGTCCGACGGCGTGCATGTGGGCAGCGGCTGCCTGATCGGGGCCGGCGCCGTGGTCATCCGCGATGTGCCCGACGGTGCCGTCGTGGCCGGCGTGCCCGCGCGGCAGCTGCGGACGCTCAACGACTGGCCGTAAGGAGCACCACGACCTCGTCGCCAGCTACCGAGCGTCTGGCTCCAGGTCCTCCATCCAGCCCTCGCTGCGCTCCTCGGTGAAGAAGCCGCGGCGGAGCAGGACGACGGGGATGGTCTCGACGAGGATTCGCAGGTCGCCGAGCAGGCTGACGTCGCGCACGTACTCCTGGTCGAGCTCGATCAGCTGCGAGCGGCGCAGCTCGTTGCGGCCGTGGATCGCCCACAGGCAGGTCAGCCCGGGGCGGACGCGCAGCGTCTCCGCGTAGCGCGAGCGGTAGCGCTCAACGATCTCCCGGGGCTTCGGCCGCGGCCCGACCAGGGACATGTCGCCGAGCAGCACGTTCACCAGCTGCGGCAGCTCGTCCAGCGACGTCGACCGCAGGATCCTGCCGACCGGCGTGATCCGCCAGTCATTGGCCGCGCCCCAGTACCCGTCGCCGTGGTGCTCGGTGCCGACCCGCATCGTGCGGAACTTGAGGATCGTGAACTCGCGTCCGTCCTTGCCGACGCGCGCCTGGCGGAACAACACCGGCCGTCCGTCGGTGGCGGCCACCGCCGCCGCGATTCCGGCCAGCAGCGGCGCGGCCACGGGCGCGGCGACGACGATCGCTGCGAGATCCAGGAGCCGCTTGCCATGCCGCTCGTAGAGTCCGCTCATCCGACCGTGCGCGTCCCCGACGCCGCCTCCCAGGTTGCGGGCACGCCGCGCCGCAGGTAGCGGACGAGCGAGATGAACGTCGCCCAGGTGACGGCCAGGTAGTACTGGAGGATGTTGATCCCCGGCACGCGCCCGCCCAGCGCCATCGAGAGCAGCGCCAGGCCGAGCCCTGCCAGCTGGACGCCGAGCAGCACCGCGTAGATGGTGCTGTGGGCGGCCAGGGGGATGCTGACGGCCAGCAGCACGATGTGCAGCAGGCCCGTCAGGTAGCGCAGAAAGCGGTGGGAGACGATCTCGATCGCGTACACCGGTGGGAACGAGGTCAGCTTCCACATCGAGCCGCGGAAGATCGCCAGCCAGCAGTGCTCGAGGAACCGGGACTTGCGGCCGTACTCGTCCTGGATGTCCGTCGTCATGTTCTCCACGCAGCGGGCGGCCGGCTCGTAAACGGCGCGCGAGCCCTGCTGCACGACGTGGTAGGGGAACGAGATGTCGTGGTCGTCCGCCGGCTCCAGCTCCTTGTAGAGCGACCGCCGGATCGAGTGGATCGCGCCGTTGGAGGCGGTCTCCGAATGGACGGCGCTCTCGTTGGTGCGCACCCACATCTCGTACCGCCAGTAGATCCCCTCCTGGTTCGAGCCGTCGTTGGGGTTGACCAGCTGCACCTGGCCGGTGACCATGCCCACCTCCGGATCGGCGTACGGCCGGACGATGCGGCGCACCGAGTCGGCGTCCCAGACGGTGTTGGCGTCGCCCATGCAGATGATCTCGCCGGTCGTCTGCCGGGCCGCCCGGTCGAGCGCCGGCATCTTGCCGCCGCGTGGGCAGATCAGCAGCTGCACGCCCCCGTCGGCGTAGCCCTGGACGAGCTCGTGGGTGCGGTCGCTCGACGCGTCGGACGTGACGACGATCTCCATCAGCTCCCGCGGGTAGTCAAGCGCCAGCGTGTTGTCCAGCTTGCGCTCGATCACCCCCTCCTCGTTGTAGGCGGGGATCAGAAACGTCACGGTCGGCAGGATGTCCGCAGCGGCAACGGGACGCGGCCGCACGCGCGCGAGCAGGGCGATGAACAGCGGGTAGCCGACGTGCGTCCAGACGATCGCCCCGAGGCACACCCAGAACACGACCTCGAGCAGGAGGATCACATGGCCAGTGTACCGGCGGGCTCCGGCGCGGCCGTCCGCTCGGGGGCGCGTTTCGGCGCGTACAGCGCCGCGCCGGCGATGGTCAGCAGCACCATCACGAAGAAGTACGGGAAACTCATCGTCAGGTAGAAGAAGTTGGCCGCGGCGGTGCCGACGATGGCGGCCAGCATGCCGGTGCCCAGCCGTGCGGCGTAGTCCGACTCGCTGCGGCGCATTGTCGCGGCGGACAGCACGGTGTAGCCGAAGTAGGCGAGGTACACGGTGAGGCCGATCATCCCGGTCTCGACCAGGGTTGCGATCCAGAAGCTGTGCGGGCCGAAGTCGACCTTGCCCGTGACGAACTCGTAGAAGACGGCGAACGTGTTGAAGCCCATCCCGAACAGCGGATTCGGGTCGAGGGCGGGGGGCACCAGCTGGTAGAACTGGAAGTGGACGGCGACGCCCTCGCCGCTCGTGCTCGTCCGCGAGTCGATCACCGTGTGCACGAAGTGCGAGGTCGAGTACAGCAGGGCGATCAGGGCGGCTCCACCGCCGCCGACCAGGATCAGCGTCCGGGCGCGGGGCAGGATCGGCCGGATGTAGGGCAGCAGCACCAGCAGCCCGACGATGTCGCCCAGCGCTGCGCTGCGCGACAGAGTCAGCACCTGTACGAAGAACAGGAACCCGAGCAGCATGCCCAGCCGCCGCCGCCCCCGGGTGTCCGCCAGGTAGACGGGCAGCAGCATCAGCAGCGGCAGGCAGAGCATCACGCCGAGGTGGTTCGGGTCGCCGGTCAGCGCGTTGATCCGGTAGATGTTCTCGGTGCCGCCGACCTGGCCGTAGATGTTGATCCCGTTGGTCTTGCCCCGGCCCAGCGTCAGCGTGCCGACCACCAGCTGGTCGAGGTTCAGCCCGATCGCCACCTTGGTCGCGAGCTGGACGAGGCCGTAGGCGGAGCAGACGACGATCCCTGCCAGCAGCCACTTGATCGCCCGCTGGTACAGCTCGGTGCCGCGGCGGACGACGTAGGCGACGCCGAACACCAGGAACAGCGCGTGCGCCAGCCAGACGATGATGCCCTTCGTCCAGAACGCCAGCGCCTCGCGGGTGGACAGGTCGAAGTACCCGCACAGGTAGACCACCAGGAACACGAGCATGAAGCCGGCCAGGGTTGCGGCCTGGCGCGGCAGGCCGGAGTCGCGGTCGAGCACCCGGTTGACGATCACGCAGGCCAGGAACAGGCTGATCAGGATGTCCGACCAGGTGACGTCGACCGGTCCGGCGGCGAACCGCATCGCCTCCCAGGTGACGGTTGCGATCGCGGCCAGGAACAGCCCGTCGAGCGTCTTCTGGCTCACGCCGCGGCCGATTTCAGCACCTCCGCCAGGTCGCGTGCGCGGCTGCGCCGCGAGAGCTCCTCCCGCAGCGGCGCCGCGAGCTCGATGTCCGGCAGGCCGCCGTTCAGCCAGCGGTCTGCCAGTCGCTCCAGCGCGGCGGACACGGCCGCCGCGTCCTCGCCGTCGGCCACCTCGCCGGACCCGCTGCGCCGCACGAGGTCGGCGGCCATGCCGCCAGGCGGGACGGCCGCCAGGATCGGCCGGGCGGCGGCGATGTATTCGAACACCTTGCCCGACAGCACCGTGTCGCCGCGGCCGTCCGCGTCGGGGATCAGCAGCAGCAGGGCGTCCGCGGCTCGCTGAGCGGCCAGCGCGTCGCCGTAGGACAGGAAGCCGGTTTCCTCCCACGCGCCGTCCAGGTCGAACCGTGAGGCGGCCGCGCGGTCCTCGGGCCGCATCTCGCCGACGAATCGGGTGAGGATCCTGCCGTTCAGCTCCGGGCGGCGGTCGAGCAGCTCGCGCAGCGCCTGCAGGAAGACGCGGGGCGTGCGCTTGCCGAAGAAGCTGCCGGCATGGACGATCGTCATCCGGCCGTCGTCTGGGCCCGACGCCAGCCCCTCGAAGTCGTCGAAGTCGGCGCCGTTCTCGATCACCGTCACCCGCTCCGCCGCGCTCGGGTGCAGCCCTCCCAGCTCCTCGCCGATCGCGCCGGTCGCGGCCACCAGCCGTGTGGCGCGGCGGCCGACGGAGCGCGCCATCCGCTGCTCGATCACCCGCTTGGCGCGGACCCCGAGCTTCTCGTAGTCGCGGTGCGGGTTCGCCAGCCACGAGTCGCGGAAGTCCGCGACCCAGGGCAGCCGGGCCGCCGTGGCGATCGCCTCGGCCGCCAGGTGCACGGAGGGCGGAGGCGAGGTCGACAGGACAACGTCGATCTTGTGCCGGCGTGCGATCCGGATGCCGGCCGGGACGGCGGTCGCCATCCAGGGCGTCGCCTTGTCAGGCACCAGGGCCCGCTGGTAGGCGTACCGCGCCTCGACCGCCAGCCGGGAGAGGCCGCTGCGGCCGGCCAGCGCATCCTCCCGGAACGATGAGCGGGGACCGAGAAACCGCGCGCGGTGGACGACGGTGTCGTCCGGCACCTGTGCGAGCAGTCGATCGTCGCGGGCGAACCACTTGGGGTCGTCCGGCGTCAGCACGTGCACCTCGATCCCGAACTCCGGGAGGTACTTGCAGAACTTCAGCGTCCGCTGCACGCCGCCGCCGCCGGCGGGCGGGAAGTAGAACGCCACGAACAGGGCCCGCATCCGCGGGATGATAGGAGGTGGGCCGCCCGGTATGGTGCGGTGATGCGGCTTCCGGAGGGCTTCGTCGTCATCTCCGAGGCGGCCCCCGCGACCCCCTTCGAGCGGCGCGTGCACCGCGTCGTCAAGCGGATCCCGGCCGGGACGGTGGCCAGCTACGGGCGGATCGCCGAGTGGGCCGGGCGGCCGGGGGCGGCCCGCGCGGTCGGCGGCATCATGTCGCGCAGCGGTGGCGCGCTGCCGGCGCACCGGGTGGTCAACGCGTCAGGTGGCCTGGTGCCGGGGTGGGAACGGGAGCAGCGGGAGCGGCTGCGCGCCGAGGGCGTGCGAATCAGGGCCGGCCGGGTGGCCGATCCGATCCCGTGGTGGCCGGGTCCTCGTACTCGGCCTGCTCGTAGTAGCGCGTGACGCGGCGGCCGATGTGCGTCCGTGGGTCGTGGGCGGCGACCTCGTCGTCGGTCAGCTCCCCCAGCGCCCGCCGGACGGCGAGCCAGGGCAGGTTCAGGTCGGGCTGGTAGATCAGCGTCGAGATCCTGGGGTTGATCTCCAGCAGCCGGTCGCCCAGAAACTGCACGTTGACCAGGTGGTCGAGCCCGATCGCCTCGACCAGCGCCCGCGAGTAGCCGAGCAGGTCGGGCCGGTCGATGATCCGGAACTCCATCGCCAGCCCGGCGCGGAACGCCTCGCGGGTCTTGGCGCTGGCGACCAGCGTCCGGCCGGAGGCGCACAGCGCGTCGACGGCCAGCTCGTCGCCCTCGACCAGCTCCATCACCAGCATGGCCGGAAAGCCCTCGCCGACGTCGAGGATCTCGACCGCCTCCTCGAGCGACAGGGGCAGCAGCTCGCCCGGCCGTGCGTTGAGCAGCTGGTGGCGGCGGTCGATGCCCGCCGACAGCACGCGGAAGCCGCGGGTGCCCTTGCCCTCCAGCGGCTTCATGCAGACGTCGACGGCCGGATAGCCGAGCTCCGCCGCGGCGGCGGCGAAGGCGGCGGCGTCGCCCGCCTCGATCGTCCGCGGCTGGGGGATGCCCAGCTGGTCGGCCAGCCGCGAGGTCTCCGCCTTGTCGCTGGCCCGCCGCACGGCCTCGGCCGGCGCGACCAGCACGGGCACGCCGAACCGCTCGAGGCCGGCCGAGATCGGCCCCACCTCGGCGGAAGACTGCGGGAACACCACGTCGATCCGCTCGCGCTCCACCACCTCCAGCAGCCGGTCGACGTAACCGGGATCCGCGCCGGCGGGCACCAGTGCGAAGCCGTCGCACAGGAACCGCCCCGCGGACTCGGGTCGCATGTCGACGCCGGTCAGGTGCACCGGCCGCTCGCCGTTCTCCCGCAGGGCGCGCAGCAGGCGCGGCGAGCCGGGCGCGCCCGACGCGGTGACCAGGATCCGCAGCGGCGTCACAGGAACAGCCGGTACACCTCGAACACCTCGGCGAGCTCGCGCCCGCTGACGATGCCGTTGGTGCGCGCGAGGTTGCGGATGTACTCCTCGTTCGCGTAGTTGCGGTGCTGCTGGCTGGCGTAACAGCCCAGCGCCGCGACCTTGCGGTCGAGGTGGCGGGGCTCCAGCGCGACGTACGCCTGCTGGCGGAAGCCGACGCAGTTCCAGGGGATCTCGTAGCCCAGCAGCGTCGTCCGCTTGAACGCACGCAGCCCTTCGCGGGCGATCGTCTCGTGATCCTGGTGGATGTCGACGAGCGACGGCATCAGCACCATGTCCGGCCGAAGCTCCCCGGCGACGGCGACCAGGATCTCGAGGATCTCCTGGCGCACGGTGGGGAAGGTGCGCACCTCGAAGTCGTGGACGGTCAGGTGCTCGCGGGAGATGCCCAGCTCGGCCGTCGCCGCGCGCACCTCGTGCAGCAGCGTGTCCTCGGGGAACCCCTCCGGCAGCGACCGCGAGGCCGTCGAGAACGCCATGTAGTGCACCTCGGCCCCGGCCTCGACCAGCCGGCAGATCGTGCCCGCACAGCCGAACTCGCCGTCGTCCGTATGCGGTGCCAGCACGAGTGCCTTACGGACGCCGTCGATCACCTCTCGGCCTCGGTTGTCTGGGGGGCGGGGGCGGACACGACGGCGCCGGAGATTCTAGAAGACCGTGCGGCGAGCGCCGCGAGCAGGCCCAGCACGATCCACGTCGCGGGGTCCTCGAAGAACGCGTTGTAGAACAGCGAGCTCATGACCAGTGCGGCGACCGCGGCCAGCAGCGTCATCCGCACAGGCGAGCGCGGCAGCCGGATCCCGTCCAGCACGAGCGCGACCAGCAGGCCTAGATACGCGAGCAGCCCCAGCGGCCCGAGTTCGGCGAGCACCGTCATCGGCGTCGTGTGCGACTCCGCCGCGGTGGTCTTCCACGGCGTCTTCGTGTCGGCCACCGCGGCCCGGGCGAAGCCGCCGACGCCGGCGCCGGCCAGCGGATGCTCGGCGATCACGTGGCGCCCCAGGTCGAGCAGGTGCGACCGGTCGGAGGACACGTTGCGGGCCGAGTTGCCGGCCAGCGACACGGCGAGCCCGCCGAGACCGATCGCCAGGCCGGCCGCGATCACGGCGATCGTCACCCGCCGCGGCCAGACCGTCGTCGCGAGCACCAGCGAGCCCGCGACCAGCGCCAGCAGGCTGGACTGCGAGTAGGCGAGGTACAGGCCGGCGAACAGCACCACGATCAGAGCGCCCAACGGCGGCGTCAGCCGGCGGTAGACGGCGACGCCGGACACCAGCACGATCGTCATCGCCATGAACCGGCCGTAGATGCTGGCGTCCCAGAACAGCGAGTTGACGCGGAAGAACGAGGCGTACTCGTTGCCGACGATGATCTTGGGGTTCCAGAAGACGTCCTTCGCGGCGTACTGGTAGAAGGCAACCAGGGCGAACGCCACGGCCAGGACGACCTGCACGATCAGCGCGAGCCGCAGCTCCCACCGGCCCAGCGGCCCCGCCGCCACCAGCGCGGCAAGCAGGCCGAACGGCAACAGGAAGAACAGCATCTCGATCCCGCCCTGGTGCGAGTCCGCGCTCCACGACAGCGAGATTGCGCTCCACAGCAGGAAGGCCGCGGCGAACCGTCCGGCCCAGCCCAGCTGCGGCGCCGCGGCGTCGCCGCGCAGCAGGCTCCACCCGAGCACGGCCCAGCCGACGGCCAGCACGGCGTACAGCGGCAGCAGCAGGTGGGCATCCTCGCCCGCCGCGTGTACCGGGATCCGCGCCGGCGCCGTTGCCACGGCCGCGATCAGCAGCAGCCACGGTCGACGGCGGAGCAGCCACGCGGCCCCGATCAGCACGGCCAGCCCGACGATCGCGCCGCCTGCGGCCAGGGCGGGGCGGTCGGTCACCTGCACGCGGACGCGCGCGATCGGCGAGTGCAGCAGGTCTGCGGCCAGCACGACGACCCCCGCCGTCCAGGCAACGAAGCCGGCCGCACGCAGCCGCAGGTCGGCCGCGCAGAGCAGCGGGACGAGGCCCGCCGCCGCGATCACGGAGCCCAGTTCGGCGCCGGTCACGGCACCTTCACGCGGACGGTCGGCGGATCCGGGGTGGTGTTGCCGGCGTGATCGACGGCGATGATCGACAGCACGTACACGCCGGGGTCGCGGTTGCGCAGCGAGAATTTGGACAGCCCTCGGCGGGTCGGGTGCTCGTCGATCACCTTGCCGCCGAACTCGATCTGCTGCAGCGTCAGCGCCCGTCCCTCGGACGGCAGGAAGTGGATGACCACGTGCCGTGGTGTGCGATCGACCCGGGTGATCGCGACGGACGGCCCCTGGGTGTCGACCAGGATCGGCGACGGGATCGTGATCGTGCGGTCGTCGTTCCCCAGGGTGACCGCCAGCCGGTAGCGCCCGTCGGGCACGATTGCGCCCTGGTCGTCGTGGCCGTCCCAGCGCACCGTCACGTTGCCCTTCGGTGTCTGCACCTCGCCGTCGGTCAGCGAGCGGACCGTGTTGCCATCGGCGTCGACGATCTTCAGGCCGACCGGCTGCGCCGTACCCAGCGTGAAGTCGAGCACGGCCTGGCGGTGGCAGCGCGGCCCCGAGCACGTCGGCGAGAACGACTGCTTGATGTGGGGGTGCTGGAGCGCCGAGTGCTGCAGCTTGAGCTGCTCGGCGCGGAGGAACGACACGCCCGATGCTGCGATGAGCAGCGCCAGCAGGATCGGGGCGGCGCGCGACCGGGACACGCGCGGAGTGTACGGCGGGGGAATGCGCGAGGGGGCCGGGATCCCGTCGTGGATCCCGGCCCCCTCGCGGCAATCGGTCTAGCGGCTCACCGGCGATCCCTGGGGCTCGGGGCCGATCGACTGGCCCTGCGGCTGCGACTCGTTGTGCGCCTGCTCGCTCACCCAGTACCACACGCCGAAGGCGACGATCACGAGGCCGGCTGCGGCGTACGTCCAGGACGGCGGATCCAGCAGCCTGAGGCCCGACATCGCCAGCACCACGGCGATCGCGCCGCGCAGCAGGCGATGGTTCACGCGCTTCGTGAACAGCGAGCCGATCATGATGCCCGGGATCGAGCCGATCAGGATCGAGCCGACCGCGCCGAAGTCAGGCGTGCCCCAGATGATCGTGGCTGCCGCGGCGGCCACGGTCACGAGCATCGCGTGGAACAGGTCGGTTCCGACGACGCGTCGGGTGGAGAGCGGGAACAGCGTGACCAGCGCCATGCCGAAGAACACGCCCGAGCCGACGGACGTCAGGCCGAGCAGGAATCCGAAGACCGCGCCGATGCCGACGGCGATCACCTTGTGATGCATGTCGAGGGGGCCGTCGACCGGCAGGTTGCGGTGATCCCACAAGCCGCGGATGCTGATGAACGTCCGTACCGAGACGCCGATGCCCACGAAGATCAGGCTGAAGCCGATGAGTTTCGGCAGCCAATCGTTGACGTTGCCGTCAAAGAGGTTCCAGAGGCTGAACACTCCCAGGAACGCTGCGGGCACAGAGCCGAACGCCATCCACTTGGCGATCTCCAGG
>DATLLN010000280.1:0-6049 GCA_035537835.1 Gaiellales bacterium | reverse complement strand
GGTCGTGTGAGCGACCTGGAGATCGGCCGGACGCTGCTCCTGTTCGCGTGGGGGCTGGGGCTCGCCGGCATCGAGATCGAGATCGAGGGCGCCTACGGCTGGGCCGAGCGCCTGCCCACCTGGTACTACAAACGCGGGTCGGTGGGCGCCGTCTACGGCCTGGCCATGAGCGGCCGGCCGCTGACCGGCTACCACGTGTTCGCCTTCGTGATCCCGCTGCTGGTGCTGCACCTGCCGTTCGTGTCAGGCGTCGACTGGTCGCTGGCCGGCGAGCTGGTCACCATCGGCACCTACTTCGCCGTCGCCGTTGTCTGGGACTACCTGTGGTTCGTGCTCAACCCGGCGTACACGGTGCGCCGGTTCCGCAAGGGCGCCGTCTGGTGGTTCGAGAAGCCGTGGATCGGCCCGTTTCCCATCGACTACTACTCGGGCGTCGCGCTGTGCATCGGGCTCAGCGCGCTCGGCGCCTGGTCGGCCGGCAGCGCCGACGTGCTCTACCGCCAGCTGTGGATGCTGGCCGGGTTCGCCGTGCTGATCGGGCTCGCGGTGCTGGTCGCGCCGCTGTACCACCGCTGGTACCGGCACATGCGGCGCCAGGGCGCCGACGACCGCGCTGCGACGAGCACGTACCCGGCGCCCGCGCCGGACGAGGTCTGGTCGGGGGGTACGCCCGACCTTCATCCGCTGGAGGAAGGGAGCACACAGTGAAGCGATGGCAGTTGGCAGCCGGGGCCGCCGGGGGAGCGGCCGCGCTCTGGGCGTACTACAACGCCCAGGCCCCGAAGCCCCAGGGGTTCGGGCGGACGTTCATCGGCACGCCCGGGCAGGGCACCCTGATGGCCCTCACGTACGACGACGGCCCGAACACGGCGTGGACGCCGGCGCTGCTGGAGGTGCTCGCGAAGCACGACGTGAAGGCGACCTTCTTCACGATCGGCGAATACGCGCGCCAGCAGCCCGCGCTGCTGCGCGAGGTTGCGGCCGCCGGGCATGCGATCGGCAACCACACCTTTCACCACGTCTCGATGCCGCTGCACACCGACGAGACGATTCGCCGCGAGCTGCGGATGACCACCGAGGCGATCGAGGACGCCGGCGTCGAGATGGCGAAGGTGCAGGGCAGGCGGCTGATGCGTCCGCCGTACGGGCGCCGCCGGCCGGGAACGCTGCGCGTGCTCCGCGAGGAGGGCTACCTGCCGGTCGTCTGGTCGGTCACGCTGTGGGACTGGAGCAAGCGTGTGACAACCGAGAAGATCATGCGCAAGGCCGAGAAGCAGATCAAGGGCGGCGACGTGATCCTGCTGCACGACGGCTGCAACGAGGCCATGGGCTGGGACCGCAGCCACTCCGTCGAGGCGACCGACCTGATCCTCACCCAGTGGAAGCAGCAGCAGGGGATGGAGTTCGTCACCGTGCCCGAGATGATCGAGGCGACCGGGTTCGAGGTGCCGTGAGGCTCGCGGTCTGGCACGGCTACCTGCTGGAGGGCACCGGCTCGAACGTGTTCGCCCGCGAGCTGACGCGGCAGTGGTCGGTGGCGGGGCACGATGTCACCGTCTTCTCACAGGATCCGCGCCCCGAGCGCTTCGACCTCGGCGGGGCGGCGACCGTGCGCCCGGACGTCGGCGGGCTGCTGCCGACGTTCATCATCGATGACTACGAGGGGTACCGCGTCGAGCTGGTGCAGAACCTAAGCCGCGCGGAGCTCGACGGCTGGGCGGCGGCGAACGCCGCCGCGATCCGCGAGCATGGGCCGTTCGACCTGGTGTCCGCCGACCACGTGGTGATGGGCGGGCCGGTCGCTGTGGCCTCGGGCATGCCCTACACGGTGATCGTCCACGGCTCAGAGCTCGAGTACTCGATGCGCGGCAACGACGACCTGTCGGCGTGGGGCGGCGAGACGCTGCACGATGCGCGGGCCGTGATCGTCGGCTCCGAGCACATCCGCACGGCGCTCACCGAGGTCGTCGGCCCGGTGGACAACGTGCATGCGGTGCCCCCGGGGGTGGACGTCGAACTGTGGGTGCCGCAGCCGCGCGAGCAGGCGCTGGCCGGGCTGCTGGAGGAGGCCCGCAACGATCCGGCGAACCCCGGCAACCGGAACGAGCGGCTTCCCGACGAGGGCAACGCGGAGCGGCTGGAGGCGTTCCTGGCCGGCGACCAACCCACTGTTGTCTACTTCGGCAAGCTGATCGAGAACAAGGGCGTGCAGGTGCTGCTGGCCGCCCTGCGCGAGGTGGACGCCCGCGCGGTGATCGTCGGCTTCGGGCCCGACCGGCCGAAGTTCGAGCAGCAGGCGGAGGGCATGCCCGTGCTCTTCACCGGGCCGTTCGAGCACCGGCACCTGGTGCACCTGCTGGCGTTCGCCGACGTCTCGGTCGTGCCGTCGATCTTTCCCGAGGCGTTCGGGATGGTCGCCGCCGAGTCCGCGGCGGCCGGCTGCCCGCCGATCGTTGCCCGGCACTCCGGGCTGGCAGAGGTAGCGGCCGGGCTGGAGCAGGACTACCCGGACGGCATGGGGCAGCTGGCGGGGTTCACGAGCGGAGACAGCGCCGATCTGGCGGAGCGGATCGGCGAGGTGCTGTCGCTTCCGGACGACCGCCGCGCGGAGCTGCGCGAGGCGGTCCGCCGGGCCTGCGTCGAGCGGTGGAGCTGGTCGAGCGTCGCGCGGCGGATCCTCGCGGCGAGCACGCCGGAGTGACCTCCGTGCCGGTGCCGCAGTATCCGTCCCGGCGGATGCCGCCCCGGCGGGCCGACGTCACGGAGCTCCTGGAGACGGTGCTGTTCTGTGCGATCGCCACGGTGCTGATCGTGCGCACCGAGCTCTACCTGACGAACTACCCGCAGGTCGGCGGCAACGGCTTGCACATCGCGCACCTGCTCTGGGGTGGCCTGTTGATGCTGGTCTCGCTGAGCATCCTGCTGGCGTTCGTCGTGCAGTCAGCGCGGCGGGTGGCCGCCGTCCTGGGCGGCATCGGCCTGGGCCTGTTCATCGACGAGGTCGGCAAGTTCGTCACCTCTGACAACAACTACTTCTTCAAGCCGGCGGCGACGATCATCTACTGCTTCTTCGTTGCGTTCTTCCTGGTCATCCGCCAGGTCGAGCGGACGCGTGAGTTCACACGCCGCGAGTATCTGCTGAACACCATCGAGGCGGTCAAGGAGCTGCCGATGATGCGGATGAGCGAGGAGCGGCGGCAGCGGGCGATGCGGATGCTGGAGCGCACGGATCCTGCCGACCCGCTGGTGCCGCACCTGCAGCGGATGCTGGACGACCCGCGCGCGGGGGTGACGCCGCACGTCGGGCCGATCACCCGCGCTGTGCATGCCGTGCAGGCCAGGCTCCGCGCGCTGGTCGCGCTGCCCGGGTTCCGGTCGGGGATCATCGTCGTCTTCACGGCGCACGTGGTCTTCTCAGCGGTCGGCGTGAGCGGGCTGCTCGCGATCACCGATCCGCACCTGGGGACGCACAGGATCGCGAGGTCGTCCGGCATCCACAGCATCCCGTACACCGAGGCCGACCGGCACTTCGTCCAGGTGGCGCTGGCCGTCTCGACGGCCGTCGCGATCGTGCTCACGCTGATCGGCATCGAGCGGCTGCTGCGGAGGAGGATGGTCAGCGGCTACCTGATGCTGGAGTACGGACTGCTGGTCTCGATCTTCCTGACCGAGGTGTTCGCGTTCGTCCATTCGCAGTTCGCCGCGGCGCTGGGGCTGGTTGTCAACCTGGTGCTGTTGGTGATCGTGCGCTCGGCGCTGGCGCAGGAGCACGACGACCTGGAATACTCGGTGCCGTGAACGAGCAGGAGATGGTCAAGCGGGTGCAGGAGGCGCTCGACCAGGCGGGCGTCCAGGACACCGTCACCGCGGCCGGGATCTTCATGCCGCGCGGCCATTTCGGCGGCGCGTTCGCCGGCGGACTGATCGGTGACAGCGTGGGCGGAGCGGTCGGCGGCAGCATGGCGAGCGCGGTCGGCACGGGCTTCGGCGCGATGGCGGGGATGAAGGCGGTGGACGGGGCGGCCGACGTGCCGGAGCGCACGATGGTCGCGGTGTCAGACTCCAAGGTCTACGGGTTCGACACTGAGCGCGAGCACGGCCGGCACCCGACGAGCCTGGTCTTCGCGCTCGACCGCAGCGACCTCGAGGCCAAGGTGCACCAGCGCGTCAACGTCCGTGTGCTCGAGCTGATCCACGGCCCGTCCGGCGACGCGGTCGAGCTCGAGGGCCCGCGCCTGCCCGGCTTCCACGCCGGCTCCGTGATCGACGCCCTGCACGACAGCCGCTGATCGAGGTCAGACCCGAAACGCCCTCCGGTGCGCCATCCGCGCGCATCTCGCGACGCCCCGTGGCGAAGTCGCGGCGCTTTCCGGCCCGGGTCTGACCCCGCTCTGACCCCGCTCTGGCACCGCTCTGGCACCGCGTCACGAACCTGCGACGAGGTGTGCCGGAGGCGTCGCGAAGCTTGCGCACGGCGGCGGATCGGGTGTGACCCCGGGCCGGCCCCGCCGTCACAGGTAGCGCTCGACCAGCTCCCGGATGAAGGGGTTCAGCACATCCTGCGTGTGCCCGTAGATCGAGCAGTGGCCCATGCCCTCGAACTCGTGGTACTCGCCGGTGCCCGCCAGCTCCGCCACCTCGAGCCCGTCCTGCGGCGGGGCCTGCACGTCCTCGCTGAAGGCGATCACGTGCATCGGCACCGTGCAGCCCGGCAGGCTCGCCGTCTGGTCGTAGAGCAGGCATGCCTCCCACTGCGGGATCAGCGACTTCTCGTTGTCGTCGGTGGAGAGCCAGGACTCGAGATCGGCGCGCAGCTTCGGCCACAGCTCGCGGTCGCCCAGCACCTTCGCCGGGTACATCATCGCCGCGTTGTGGACGACGGCCATCATCCCGTCGAGGTGGTTGCCCTCCTTGCGCCAGTCGATCTCGGCCTTCTGGTAGTCCCAGCCCCAGCCGGTGCTCAGAGCGCCGGTGCCCATGGTGATGCAGCAGCGCAGCAGATCGGGATAGTCGATCGCGACCTGCTGGACGATCGCCCCGCCCAGCGAGAGCCCGACTATCGCCACCGGCGGATCGCAGATCGCCTCGATCACCTCGGCCGCGTCCCGGGCGAACGACTCCAGCGGCCAGGGCAGCGGGATGTCGCACTCCGTCGCGCCGATGCCGCGGTTGTCGAAGGTTGTGTTGCGGAAGTCCCCCTCGAAGAACGGGATCTGGTACGGATGCCAGTCCGTCGCCAGGCCGCCGCCGCCCGACACCCAGACGATGTCCGGCCCCTCGCCGTGCTGCACGCAGTGCAGCCGAGCCTCGGATCCCTGGACGATCACGTCGCAGCTCTGACCGTGACCGCCACGCGCTGCACGGCGTTGTTGCAGTAGCCGCCCGTGTTCCACACGGGCTCGAGCGGCTGCCGGCGGCCGGTCTCGTCGGTGGCGGCGCTGCACAGCTCGTAGCGGCCGGGGCCGTCCGGGGTCCACTCGTACGACCACCCGGCCCACGCGTTCGGTCCCAGCGGCTCGCCGAGCCGCGCCGGCTCCCACGAGCGGCCGCCGTCGGCCGACACCTCGACCGACTGGATGCGCCCCCAGCCAGACCATGCGCGACCTTCCAGCTCGACGGCACCGCCGTCGATGAACCGCTCGCGGCTCATGAAGTCGGGGATGCCCGGTGGCACCATCAGCGAGCGGGGCAGCATGCGGGTGACGGGCGTTCCGGGGTCGTCATCGGAGACGCGGATCGTATACGCCCGCGACTGCTGGTATCCGTCGAACGGTTCGCGGACGACGCGGATAGACCGCAGCCACTTGACGTTGGTCATGCCGTACCACCCGGGAACCACCAGCCGCAGCGGGTGGCCGTGCTGCGGCAGCAGCGGTTCGCCGTTCGCGCTATGGGCGAGCATCACGTCGGCGGCCAGGGCGTCGTCGATGGTCAGGCTGCGGGCGTAGTACTGCTCGACGCCGCCGTCGATGCCGCGGTCGGCGCCCTCGAACACCACCTCGACCGCCTCGGCGAGCACGCCCGCCCGCTCCAGCACGTCGCGCACCCG
>DATLLN010000279.1:0-3025 GCA_035537835.1 Gaiellales bacterium | reverse complement strand
CGCCCGCACGGCATGATCACCTCGCCGTGGTTGTTCACGCACACGGCGTGCGTGAGCAGACCGCCGCCGGTCGCGTGCAACGACGAGACCATGCCGCACTCGGCGCACAGGGCGACGCCGTACGCGGCGTTCTCGACGTTGCAGCCCACGACCACCCGGCCGTCGTCGACGAGCCCGGCGGCCCCGACACGGTAGTGCGAGTAGGGCGCGTAGCCGCGGCGCATGACCGCCGTGGCCTCCTCGACCAGCATCGGCCAGGGGTCGTCCTGCGGGATCTCGGGAGCACCCACGTCAGCCGGCCTCGCCGCGGCGGTACCTCTGCCCGTCGGCAGCGGGCATCCGCAGGCGTTGCGCGGAGAACGCGAGCACGAACAGGGTTGCGACGTAGGGCGTCATCCGCGTGAAGTCGGCGGGCACCTCCTTGGTGATGAAGAACCACAGCGCGAACATCACGGCCGAGACGACCGTGACGATGCCGGCGACCCGCGCGCCCTTGCGGAGCTGGAAGATGCCGTAGGCGAGCAGCACGATCGCGATCACGATCAGCAGCGCGTGCACCGCTCCACCGCCGGCGCGCAGCTGGAGAGCGTCGGTGTACCCGAAGAGGGCTGCGCCGAGCAGCATCCCGCCCGGTCGCCAGTTGCCGAAGATCATCGCCGCGAGTCCGATGTAGCCACGGCCGTTGGTGATGCCGTTCTGGTAGAGCCCGGCGCCGACGAGCACGATGAACCCGCCCGCCAGGCCGGCGAGGGCACCGGAGACCAGCACGGCGTAGATCTTGTAGCGGTAGACGTTCACACCCAGCGTCTCGGCGGCGCTCGGGCTCTCGCCGCAGGAGCGCAGCCGCAGGCCGAACGACGTGCGCCAGAGGATGAAGTACGTCGCGACGACCAGCAGGACCGACACCACGGTGAGCAGCGACAGCTCGCGGGTCAGCGCCCCGACCACCGACGCCAGGTCGGAGACCAGGAACCAGTGCTTGTGCTCGACACCCTCGGCCCAGTCGGAGACGCCGGGCAGGTTGATCGCCCCGGGGCCCTCGACGGGCGGGGACTGGGTCGGGCCGCCGCCCTGGAGCCCGGAGAACCACAGGTCGGCCAGGAACGCGGCGACCCCGACGGCCATGATGTTGATGGCCACGCCCGACACGATGTGGTCGACGCCGAAGATGACGGTGGCCAGCGCGTGCAGCGCGCCACCGATCGCGCCGAACACCATCGCGGCGATGACCGCCTGCCAGGGACCGTAGAACGTGCCGAAGTAGCCGGCACCGATCGTGCCCAGGATCATCATGCCCTCGAGGCCGATGTTGACCACGCCGGCCCGCTCCGACCAGAGGCCGGCCAGGCCGGCCAGCGCGATCGGGATGAACGCCGTGATCGCCTCGCGCAGGGTGCCGGCCGAGTCGACCTCGTTGCTGCCGGTGATGACCCGCGCGAACGAGATCAGCGCGAACGCGGCCAGCAGCCAGGCCCACACCGGGATGCGCCGGGCGCGACGGCCCTCGGGGGCCGGCGCGAGGTCCGGGGTGAAGACGTCGTTCGCGATCGTCATGCCGCAACCTCCTGCTTGGCGCCGGCCGGGGCGAGCTGCTCGGCGACCGACCGCTGCTCTGCGGCCAGCCGGTAGCGACGGACGATCTCGTAGGCCACGACCACGCTCAGCACCAGCACGCCCTGGGTGATCGACACGATGTCGTTGGAGACACCGGCGTTGATCTCCAGCAGGCTGCTCTGCTCCACCAGGAAGGCGAACAGCAGCGAGCCGAAGGCGATGCCGGCCGGGTTGTTGCGGCCGAGCAGCGCGACCGCGATGCCGGCGAAGCCGAGCCCGGACTGGAACGTGGTGCCGTAGGAGTGGGTGTCACCGAACAGCAGCGGCAGGCCCACGAGCGCGGCGATGCCGCCGGAGATGATCATGGCGGTCACCACCATCCGGCGTACGTCGATCCCGCTGGCCACCGCGGCGGTCGGGGACGCTCCGGTCGCACGGAGCTCGAAGCCGAAGCGCGAGCGGCTCAGCAGCACGGCGTAGCCGACGCCGGCGACCACGGCGACGAGAGCCATCCCGAGCACCTCGTTGGGAGCGCCGGGGATCAGTGGGATGCCAGGCACCCAGGAGTCCTTGGGCAGGGCCTTGGTCTGGATGCTGTTGCCGACGATGCCGCCCCACTTGCGCAGCAGGTAGGCGGTCAGGGAGACGGCGATGGCGTTGAGCATGATCGTCGAGATGACCTCGGACACGCCCCGGGTGACCTTGAGGACTCCCGCGATCGCGGCCCAGACAGCACCGGCGACGATCGCGAGCAGGACGGCGACCAGCACGTTCAGCGGGCCGGGCAGCCAGCCCTGGCCGGCGAACGCGGCGGCCGTGAAGACCGCGACGCGGTACTGCCCCTCGACGCCGATGTTGAACAGGTTCATCCGGAACCCGATGGCGGCTGCAAGCGCGGAGAGGTACAGCACCGACGAGTTGTTGATGATGTTGACGATGTTCCGGGGCGCGGGCACCGAGAAGATCGTGGTCATGAACCCGGACACCGAGTTGCCGGACACCACCAGGATCACCACCGTGATCAGCATCGCGATGACGATCGCGAGCACCGGGGCCGCCAGGCCCACGACGATGCGCTTGAGCATCAGTCCTCCTTCACGGCGCTGTCGGCACCGGTCATCGCGGAGCCGAGCTCCTCGGGCGTGACGCTCTGCGGGTCGAAGTCACCGACGAACCGGCCCCGCAGGATCACCTTGATCGCGTCGGACAGGCCGATCAGCTCGTCGAGGTCGGCGGAGATCAGCAGCACCGCGAGCCCCTGGCGGCGCGCGTTGCGGATGTGGTCCCAGATGGCGGCCTGGGCGCCGACGTCGACGCCACGAGTCGGGTGGGACGCCACGAGCAGCACCGGGTCCCCGCTCATCTCCCGGCCGACGATGAACTTCTGCTGGTTGCCGCCGGACAGCGCGTGGGCGGTGGTCTCGATGGACGGGGTCCGCACGTCGTAGGCCTCGACGATCCGCTCGGCGTC
>DATLLN010000278.1:0-3827 GCA_035537835.1 Gaiellales bacterium | reverse complement strand
TGCCCGAGGTGATCGGCGCCATCGCCCGGCTGTGCGCGATCGACGGCGTCGACGTGATCCTGCTGGCTCGCGGCGGCGGCGGCGTCGCCGACCTGCACCCGTTCAGCGACGAGCGGCTGTGCCGCGCCGTGGCCGCCAGCCCGGTGCCGATCGTGACCTCGATCGGCCATACCAAGGATCGCCCGGTCTGCGACCAGGTGGCCGCCGGCTCGGCCGACGTCCCGGCCAAGGCCTGCGCCCTGTTCCTGCCCAGCGGGGACGAGCTGGCCCGCGACCTCGCCGATGCCCGGGCGGCTATGGCGCGCGCACGCCAGCGGTTCAACCGCACCCGGGAGGGCTTCGACCGCGCCGCCGCCCGCCTGGCCTGCGAGCGGATCATGCGCCACGTCAGCGGCCGGCTCGACCGCTCGGCGGCCGACCTGCACCGCCACGCCGTGGCCTTCACCGCCGGCGTGCGCGTGGTGCTGGATGCTGCCGTCGACACCCGCCGCCGGGCGGCCCAACGGACGCCCCGGCCGGAGATCCTCGACGGTCATCGCACGCGGTTCGCGATGGCCGGGCGGATCGCCGGCGAGCGTGTCACCGCGAGCCGGAGCTCCGCCGGCCGCTGCCTCGAGGCGGTGCTTCGCAGCGGCCGGTCGGCGCACACCGCCGCGGCCGGCCGCCTCCAGCACCAGGCGGCGCTGCTCGACGCCCGGGACTACCGCCGCCGGGGCTACGCGATCGTCCGCCGCCAGGACGGCACGGCGATCCCCACCGCCGCCGCGCTGCGGCCCGGCGACGGGGTCGAGATCGGCTTCGCGGACGGCGCCGCCGAGGCCGGGGTGACCAGGATCACGCTGCGAGAAGAGGAGGCGGAATGAGCCAGGAAGCAGCTGGACAGCCGATCGCTGTCAGCTTCGAGGCGGGCATGGCGCGCCTGGAGGAGATCAGCCAGGAGCTAGACTCGGGCGACACGTCGCTCGACCGGACGATCGAGCTGATGAAGGAGGGCAAGGGCCTCGAGCAGGCGCTGCGGACCTACCTCGACCGGGCAGCCGAGCGGTTGACAGCGATCGAGCACGGCGAGATGGCCACCCTCTACGAGATCGTGTCGATCGGCGACCGGCCGGCGGAGCAGCCGGCGCCTGCACAACGCCCGACCGACACCCACGACCCGGGCTCGATCCCTGCAGAGCGACCGCCCGAGACCGCGCAGGACGACCTGTTCGGCGCCCCCGGCGACAACGTGCCGTTCTAGACCAGGATGCGCTCTGCCATCGAGGGCGCGCAGCCCTGATTGAGCATGTGCACCGCGCGATGCAGGTCGGCGTCGCTTCGGGCCAGCCGTTCCGCCACCTTGAGCGGATATCCGGCCTGGAGCAGCACGTGGAGCCGCCACGCCTCGACGGCCTCCGACAGCGCTCCCCGCGGCTTGTGAACAAGTTGTGCAGCAGTCATGCGCAAGGATGGTATGGGGCCGCCCGGACAGACTCCCGGCCACCCGGTATGGTCGCCGTGATGGCACGCTTGCGAGGCATCTGGCTCGAGTTGCGGGTCATCCCCGTGCTGCTCTGGAGCTTCTCCGCGATCACGCTGGGAACGGCGCTGGCGGCCGACGGCGGCACTCTCCACGGCTGGTACTACCTGGGCGCGGTGACGCTCGGCCTGCTGATCCAGGGACTGATCGCGCACTGCGTGAACGAGCTCGAGGACTGGCGCTCGGGCACCGACCGCCACGACTCGCCGCGGGTGATCTCCGGCGGCAGCAAGGTGCTCGTCAACGGCCTGCTTTCGCATCGCGGGCTGATCGGCCTGTGGTGGGCGGCCTTTGCGCTGACCACCATCCTCGGGCTGGCCATGGTGGCCTCGCGGGGCATCGTGATGCTGCCGTTCGGCCTGGCCGGCGTGGCGGGAGCGGTCTGCTACACGATGCCGCCCCTGCGGGCCGCCTACCACCCCGTGATCGGCGAGCTGATCGCCTTCGTCTGCCTCGGTCTGTGCGTGATCGGCGCCGCCGTGCTACAGGGCGGGGACGTCGACGGCGCGACCCTGGCCGCGGCGGTCGCGGTCGCCGCCTATGCGGTCGGCATGCTGATGGTGCACCACTACCTCGACCATGACGCCGACCGCTCTGCGCGGCCGCAGAAGCGGACGACGATCGTTGCACTGGGGCTGGAGCGGGGCCGGTACTACGCGATCGCCTGGTGCGTCCTGGCCATCGCCGCGGCCATCGCCGCCGCCTGGAGCAGGCCCGAGCTGCTGCCGCTGGTCGGCGCCTACGCGCTCGGCCTGGTCGCCCACATGCGCTGCCGGCCGCGCGACGTGGCATCGGTCACGCGGTGCGAGCTGGCCATCATCTTCGCCGGGATCAGCGGCGCCCTGGTGTCAGCTGCGCTGCTCGTCCCCGCCCTCGCCTGGGCGGCGCTGGCCGCCGCGGCGCTGATCGCCGCCGAGCTGCGGCTGGCCGTCTCGCCCGCCGAGAGGCCGGCCCAGTGACGCTCGAGGACCGGCTGGTCGACGCCTACTCGGCGGCCGGCCATCATGCCCGCGAGGGCGAGCGAGTGCTGGCCGTGATGCCGGCCGAGCCGGGGCTCGGCCGAACGGTGTTTCTGGCCGCCTTCGGGCCTCCCGACGACGAGCCCAGCTACCTGGCCCTGGACGCCCGCCACGATCCGGTGGAGGACGCCCAGCTGGTGAAGGACGCGGTGACCATGCTGGCCCTGGCCGAGCTGGCGGAGGAGGCCTCGGGCGCCCTCGCCGCCGCCGAGCTGGCCGAACGCTTCGCCGCCGCCCGGGCTGCGCTGGGCGACCGCCCGCAGGCCGATGCCGCGGCCGCCGTGCTCGAGGGCCTGGCCCGGGTGGAGGAGATCGCCGCCGGCCCCCGCGTGGCCACGCCGCTGCTGCTCGACCGGCTGGCCGCCGCGGCGGCGGAGCTGGGCGCGGCGGCCAACGGCTACGAGCATGCCCTCGACGAGCTCGGCCGCGAGCTCGGCGAGTCGGGGGCCGACCCGGCGCAGCTGGCGCCGGCCTGGGAGGCGCTGGCGGCGCTGAACGCCCATGCCGACCCCGGATCGTTCTCGGCGACCCTGGCCGGCACCACCGGCCCGGTCGAGCAGCTGGTCGCCGAGGTGGTGGAGCGCTACCGGGCGCCGCTCGTATGATCCGCCCGTGCGTCTGTTCGACAGCCTGATCGCCCGCACGCTGCCGGCCGTGCCGCGGCCGGTGGTGCGCCACTTCGCCGACCGGTACATGGCGGGGGAGAAGCTCAGCGACGCGGTCGACACGGTGCGGCGGCTGAACAGGCGCGGCGCGGCGGCGACGGTCGACGTGCTGGGGGAGTTCGTCACCGAGCGGTCGCAGGCAACCGAGACCGTCCGCCAGTACCTGGCGCTGCTGGAGGCGATCCGCGACAACGCCCTCGACTCGCACGTGTCGATCAAGCTGACCGCCCTCGGCCTGGAGATCGATCCCCGGTTCGCCCGCGAGAACCTGGCCCCGGTGGTCGCGGCGGCCGCGGATCAGGGCACCTTCGTCCGCATCGACATGGAGGACAGCCGGCACACCGACGAGACGCTGCGCATCTACCGCGAGCTGCGCGAGGCGGGCAACGACGGCGTCGGCATCGTCATCCAGTCCTACCTGCGCCGGGCGATGGGCGACGTCCGCGACCTCCGCGACCTGGCGCCGCGGGTGCGGCTCGTAAAGGGCATCTACGTCGAGCCGGCCGCGGTCGCCTACCAGGATCCGGCCCAGATCAACCGAAGCTACGTCGACCTGCTGGAGGAGCTGATCGACGGCGGCTCGCACGTCGCGGTGGCCACCCACGACGAGTCGCTGATCACCGC
>DATLLN010000277.1:0-8248 GCA_035537835.1 Gaiellales bacterium | reverse complement strand
GGTGTCGGTCATGTACCTGGGCAAGATCGTCGAGACCGCGACCACAGCGGAGCTGTTCACGAACCCACGCCACCCGTACACACAGGGGCTGATGAAGGCCGTCCCCCGGCTCGTTCCCGGCCGCACGTCCGAAGCCGTCGCCGTGGCCGGCGACCCGGGCAGCCCGATCTCACCGCCATCCGGCTGTCGCTTTCATCCCCGCTGCCCGATCGCCCAGGACGTCTGCTCGCAGCAGCAGCCCGAGCTGGCCGGCGAGACCAACCACCTGGCCGCGTGCCACTTCGCCTGGACCGCCGCGCCTCCGCGCCACGAGCCCGAGGTGGCGCAGGAGGCAGCGGGAGAGGTATAGGTTTCGTCGTCCGTGCTCGGACGCCTGATCGCAACGATGGTGGTGAACGCGGCCGCGATCTGGGTCGCGGCGGCGATCTTCGACGGCATCACCTACAGCAGCCTGACGAACCTGCTGCTCACCGGCCTCGTGCTGGGCGTCGTCAACTTCCTCGTCCGGCCGGTGGTCAAGATACTCACGCTGCCGATCACCATCGTCACGCTCGGGCTGTGGCTGATCGTGGTCAACGCGGCCATGCTGCTCCTAACCAGCTGGCTGGTCAGCGGGTTCGCCGTGAACGGAATCCTGACCGCGCTGGGCGGCGCCGTCGTGATCGGCGCGGTCAACTGGGTGCTCAGCGGGATCATGCGCCGCGACGGCGCGAAACGGCGTCCGCTCACTCGCTGAAGACGCGCGCCAGCAGCTCGACCAGACGCTCGGCGGACGACCCGTCGTCGTCCATGTCCGGGTCGTAGCAGGTGACGTCGATGCCGGCGCAGCGGCCGGACTGGACGATCGGCCGCACCAGGCGCACGACCTGATCGGTGGTCAGCCCGCCGGGCTGCAGGTACGGTGTGGCCGGGAAGTCGTCGGTGGTCAGCACGTCGACGTCGAGGTGCACCCAGATCGGCGGCTCGAGGCCGGCCAGCACCTCGGCGGCCACGGCATCGGGCCCGTCGGCGGCGACCCGCGCCGGGTCGCGGTCGATCGGGATACCGACGTCCTCGGGCATCGGCGATCCCAGGCCGACCGCCTCCTCGCGGTCGCGTGCGCCGAGCACTGCGACATCGGCCGCGCCGACCAGCGGTGCGTCGCCCACCAAGGCGGGCGGCCCGTCGCCGAGCAGCAGGGCGAGCGGCATGTCCGCAGCCTCGCCGGTCGGGGAGGTGACGCCGGTGTACAGGTCGTAGTGCCCGTCCAGGTACGCGAGGGCGGTTCGCCGGCCGACGTCGGAGAAGGCCGCGAACACCCCGGGGAGGAGCGTGCAGCAGCCGCCCACCAGCACCGGGAGCTCGCCGAGCTCCAGGGACGAGCGCACGCCCTTGCGAATCCCCTCCGTCGCCGTGACGACGGTCGGGTAGCCGACGATGCCCGTCTCCGGATCGCGGTCGGTGCCGGTGATCCGGACGTCCAGGTCGCCGCCGTCGCGTGCGCCGATGGCTGCCGCAAGCCCCGCACGGCGCATCACGCCGGGCGTCAGCTCCGTCCCGCCGGCCTGTCCGATGCTGTCGATCGGCACCCCGATCGTCGTTCTGATACCAGTCATCCGCTTACGACGGTATCATACGGGCGATGGATGCGATCGACCTGGTGGCCGAGTTCCTCAATACGCACGACCGGGGGAGCGGGTCGGACGGCCTCGCCACCGCCGACGGCCTCTCGGCGTGGGCCGGCGAGCACGGGGTGATGGCGCCCGGCGCCTGGGTCAGCCCGCAGGACGCGGCGGCCGCCCGCGAGCTGCGCGAGGCGCTCCGTACGGCGCTCGAGACCGAAGGCCGAGACACGGCGGATCTGGACGCCGCCGCCTCGCGCCTGCCGCTGGTCGCACTGCCCGGCGAGGACGGGCGGCTGGCGCTGGTGTCGGCCCGCGGCGGTGCGGACGACGTGCGCGCCGCCGTGATCGAGGCGATGCTGACGGCGCAGGCCGACGGCTCCTGGCCGCGGCTCAAGGTGTGCCGCAACCCGGATTGCCGGTGGGCGTTCGCCGACCGCTCGAAGAACCGCTCGCGCACATGGTGCGAGATGGCCACGTGCGGGAGCCGCAGCAAGATGCGCGCCTACCGCGCGCGCCGCGCCGAGAACCGGTTCTAAAAGGCCTGGGTCGCCGGGACGAAGACGCGGTCGAGACGAAACGGGTTGTCGTCCAGCCTGCCCAGCAGGGCGTTCACCATGAGCTCGCTGCCACCGGGCCCGCACATCACGCCGTGGCCGTTGTAGCCCGTGTTGACCCACAGGCCGGGCAGCTCCGACTCACCCAGCAGCGGCCGCTGGTCCGGGGTCATCGTATACTGGCCTGCCTGCACCGCCCACTGCCCGCCGCCGTCCCAGACATCGCCCCAGAACGGCGCGGTGTGGGCCAAGGACACCGGGCTGCGCGGGTCGAGCAGGCGGTCGGCCAGCGACGGGTCGGGCGGCACCTGATCGAGGGGCGGCGCTGGCTGCTCGCCGGGATCGGGATACAGCAGATACGCACCGGCAGGGCCGACCGGCCGCCAGTGGGAGGTCGTGTCCTCGTCGATCGTCATCGGCGCGTCCTGCGGCACGGCCGGCGCGTCCCACAGCACGACCCGCTGGCGGCGCAAGGGCTCGACCGGCAGCCGCACGCCGGCCAGCTCGGCGACCGCTCCCGACAGCGGCCCAGCGGCGATCACCGCGCGCTCGCAGCTCACGGTGCCCCGGTCCGTGACGACGGCGCACAGCCGCCCGTCGGACGCCTCGAACCCGGTCACCCGGCAGTCGAGAACGACGCCCGCACCGGAGCCCTCGAGCAGCCCGAGCGCGATCCGGCGGGGCTCGATCAGCCCGTCGCCGGCGCGGAATCGCGCACCCACCACGTCCTCGGACACCCACGGGAAGCGGGCGCGCGTCTCGTCGCCGGTCAGCAGCTCGACGCCGTCGACGCCCCAGCCCCGCTGCCGCTCGACCAGATCGCTCTGCGCCGCGGTCCGCGACTGCTCCCGGGTCAGCCAGAGGTAGCCCTGCCGGCGGATCCGCGGGCCGTGCAGCGACTGCCCGGTCTCCTCGGCGAACCGTTGGAACAGGTCGACCGACCGGCTGACCAGGCCCAGCTCCTCCTCATGCTCGAGCTGGAGGCGGAACCCGCCGGCGGCCACCGCGGTGGTGAACCCGCAGATTAGCCCGCGCCGCTCGAGGACGACCACGTCGAGCCCCGCACGCGCGGCGAAGAACGCGGTGGCGGCGCCGACGATGCCCGACCCGACAACGACGAGCCCGGCACTGGCGGGTGGGTCGCTGAGCCGTCGCACAAGCGAGTATGCTCGCACACCGATGTCGGCCCTGCTGCTCAGCGCCTCGGTCACGCCGCTCAAGGACGGCGGCGCCGCGCTGGACGAGGACGCGATCGGCCCGCTGGTCGAGTTTCTCCAGGCAGGCGGTGCCGACGGTGTGTTCTGCTGCGGCACCACGGGCGAGGGCGTGCAGCTGACGACCGACGAGCGTCGGCGGGCGCTGATGCGGTTTCGCGAGGCCTGCACGGGTACCGTGATCGTGCACTGCGGGGCCCAGACCACCGCCGAGACGACCGCGCTGGCGGGACACGCGGCGGCCAGCGGCGCGGACGCCGCGGCGGTCATCCCTCCGCCGTACTACCAGCTGGACGACGACGCACTGGTGGAGCACTTCGCCGCCGCGGCCAACGCCTGCGCGCCCCTGCCGTTCTACCTCTACGCCTTCACCGCACGCAGCGGCTACCCGCTGCCCCTCGCCGTCGTGGAGCGCGTCCGCGAGCGGTGCGACAACATCGCCGGCCTGAAGGTGTCGGAGTCGCCGTTCTCGGCGGTCGAGCCATACCTCGGCCTCGGGCTTTCGGTGTTCGTCGGCAGCGAGCCGCTGATCCCGCAGGCCCTCGCCGCGGGAGCGACCGGGGCGGTGTCCGGCCTCTCGGCGGCCTTCCCCGACAGGGTGGCAGCGGTTGTCCGCGACCCCAGCGAGGAGGGGGGCGCCGCGCTCGCCGAGCTGCGAGGACGGATGGGCACCACCGACTTCATCGCCAACCTGAAGCGCGAGCTGGGCAGGCTCGGCCTGCCCGTGCGGCCCGACATGCGCGCGCCTCTCAGGGCGACCGGCTGAGCAGCTCGGACAGCGGGACGATGACGAGCAGCGTGATGCCCGCGCAGGCAAAGGCCGCCGCGGGAGACGACGTGTAGACCGGTAGCCAGACCAGCGGTGCCACCGCCGTGCCGGCGAACTTGAACGCGGCGAACACGGACACGGCCCCAGCGCGGTTGGCCGGCACGGCCTCGACCGCGACGGTGTTCAGGCCCGCCCAGAGCAGCGCCGCGCCGCAGCCGGCGCCGAACCAGAGCAGCGCATAGGCGACGGATCCCGAGACCACCCCCATCGGCCCGACCGCCAGCGAGCAGACGCAGGCGGCGATGGAGGCCGACCGCGCTGCGCCGATCCGCTCGGAGGCCCGGCCGGCGGCTCGGCCGAGCACCATCCCGGCGAGGCCGAACGCGGCCAGCAGCAGCCCGCGCGCCGTCGAGCCCATGCCGAATGCCTCCACCGACCGCAGCGAGACCAGGAATCCCAGTCCCGTCATCCCCACGTAGCCGGCGAACCCCGCGGCGCAGAGCACCAGCACCCTGCGGGTGAACACGGCCACCAGCCGCGGCCGGTTTCCCTCGCGGTGTGCCGACGGCGGCGGCGGGTAGGCGATCAGGGCGAGCGCCACGATGGCCGGGACGATGAACGCCAGCCGCCACGTGATCTCGGCCGCAATGCCTCCGAGCAGCGGCGCCAGCGAGATGCCACCCGCCTGGACGCCCGCGAACGTTCCCACGGCGCGCCCGCGCTCGCGGGGCGGTACGGCGTCGGCGAGCCCGGCCAGGAGCACCGGCGACGTGAACGCGTTGGCCGTGCCCTGGATGCCGCGGCAGACCAGAAACGCCTCGATCCCCGGCGCGACGGCCGCCCCGATCGAGCCGACGGCGTAGACCGTGTAGGCGATGGTGACCACGCGGCGGCGGCCGATCCGCTCGGCCAACGTGCCCGAGATCAGCTGGAGCAGCGCGAACGGCACGAGGTAGGCGGGAACGGCGAGCGCGATCTCGGTCGTGGTGGCGTCGAACGCGTCGCGCAGCTCCGGGATCAGCACCGCCAGCACGGCGCCGCCGAACGGTCCCAGAAATCCGCCGACGTACAGCGGCAGCGTATGGGAGCGATGCGGCGGGGTCGGCTCCGGCACGGGCGCGGGGGCTCAGGCGGTGATCGCGCAGGTGCCGAGGTCGAGCTCTTTGGCGAGCTCGTTCGCCGTCTCCAGATGCCCCCGCAGGGACGTGACGGCGTCATTGACCGCCTTCCGCTGGCCGACCCGCGCAGCGTCGATCAGGTCATGGCCGTCGGCGATCGCCTGCTCGATCGCGTCGAGCATGTCGTTCACCTGGCCGGCCTGCTCGGGCGGCGGGTTCAGGGCCCGCAGCTCCTTCAGCTCCTGCTGCTCGAGACCGACCGCGCGCTCGCCCTGCTGCGCCAGCCCGGCCAGGTCGGACGGCACCGGCAGCGAGCTGATCCGCTTCGTGTAGCTCGTGCAGATCTGCTCGGCGCGGCTGGTGAACTCCGCGCGGGTGAGGGTGGCCTGGCTGCTGCCGGCCGATCCTCCACCGAGGCAGCCCGCCGCGAGCGGCGCGATCGCCAGCGAGGCGAGCGCCCAGCCGCAGCGGATGGTCACTACAGCGCGCCGCCGGCCGCGTGCGGGGAGGTCGGGTCCTGGCCGCCGTCGCCGACCGTCTCGCGCGCGAGGTACTCCTCGGCCAGCAGCGGGTTCTCTCGCGCGCGCTCGACGACCGTCAGCAGGCTGGACATGCTCGAGACCTCCTCCACCTGCTCCTTGATGAACCACTGGAGGAACTGCTCGCCCGAGTAGTCCCCGAGCTCGCGCGCGAGCGTGGTCAGCCCGCCGATCTGCTCGCTCACCCGCTTCTCCTGCTCGAGCGCCAGGGCGACCGGCTCGACGACGTCCGCGAACGACGACTTCGGGGCATCGACGCCGGGGATGGCGACGTCCACGTCGGCGTCCAGCAGGTACTGCACCATCATCATCGCGTGGTTCCGCTCCTCGAGGGCCTGCCGATAGAAGTGCGCGGCCAGCCGGGGGAGGGTCTCGGCGTCGTAATACACGGCGACGGCGATGTACTGCTGGGCGGCGCCGAACTCGTAGCCGATCTGCTCGTTCAGGGCCTTGGCGAAGCGTTCATGAGACATGGTCGGTGCGGGTCTCCTGCGGTTCGGAGGGACGGCCGGTAGGCTACTCGACCGTGCCGGCGACCGTCCGCGCCATCCACCAGAGCCGAAAGGACGAGCGATGATCGCGCCGTTCCGCAACCACCTGCCCGTCAAGATCCGCTTCGGGGACGGCGTTGCCGGTGAGCTCGCCGACGTGTTGGCCGCCGAGGGCGCGGTGCGGCCGTTCGTGATCCTGGACGAGGGCCTGGACGGCTTCATCCCGTGCGTCGCCGCCACGCTGGGCGCCGTCCCCGGGGCGATCCTGTTCGAGAAGGCGCCGGGCGAGCCCACCGTCGGGCTGGTCGAGCATACCGCCGCGGCGCTGGCCGAATCCGGGGCAGACGCTGTCGTCGCGATCGGCGGCGGCTCGTCGATGGATACCGCCAAGGCGGCCCGCTTGGTCGCCGGCCAGGGCGGCCCCTATTTGCGGTTCGCCGGCGGCGGCGTGGAGTACCAGCCGCCCGCGCTGGCGCTGGTGTGCGTGCCGACCACGGCCGGCACCGGCTCGGAGGTCTCGGGCGGCGCCGTGATCACCGACGAGGCGACCCACGTCAAGGCCGGGATCGCCAGCCCGCTGCTGCGCGCCCAGCACGCGCTGGTCGATCCGGTGCTGACGCACGGACTGCCGCCGAAGCTGACCGCGTACACCGGCATCGACGCGCTCGCCCAGGCGATCGCGGGGCTGGTGGTCACTGCGCGCACGCCGATCGGCGACGCGATCGGCCTCGAGTCCGCGCGGCTCGCCGGCAGGTCTCTGGTGCGCTGCGTCCGCAACGGCGCGGATGCCGACGCGCGGTCGGACATGGCGTGCTCGAGCCTGCTGGCCGGTCTGGCGATGAACATCTCGGACTGCGGGTCGGAGCACTCGCTGGGCCAGGCGCTGGGCGGCGAGTTCGGCCTGCCGCACGGGCTGACGATCGGACTCGTGCTGGCCGAGACCATAGACCGCGACCGCCGTTACGTGCCCGACCAGTTCGAGCGCGTCGCCGATGCGCTGGACGAGCCCGAGGACGGCAGCGGGGACGGTTCCCGTGCCGTGCGCGCGGTGCGCCGGATCCTGACGGAGCTCGAGTTCGAGACGCTGGCGTCGGTCGGCGTCCGCGAGGACCAGCTGCCAGGGCTGGCCGAGAAGGCGCTGGCCGACTACTTCATCTCGGTCGCGCCGTCGCCGTGGTCGGCGGACGAGGTGGTCGCCGCGTACCGGGCGGGACTGGCGCTGGGCGCGACCCGTTAGCTATTCGAGCGGCTCGCCGCGGCGCTTGCGCGCCTCGTTCTGCGATGCGAGCGTGATCGCGAGCGACGCCAGCAGCCCCCAGAACACGCCGTAGAACAGCGCACGAGCGGGTGGCTGGTTGAGCGGACCGAGATGGAGCAGGAACAGCAGCAGGATCGTCACCGGCAGCGATATCAGGAACTGCACGGGACCTCGCAGGCGCTCCCACGCGAGTAGCAGCTTCATCGCCCGACAGGGTAGCGTTGGGGCAACCGATCGGGAGGAAGCATGCAGGAGCGGGACGTCCCAGGCCCACGCGGAGCGCAGGTCACGATCGAGGGATCGACGGTCATCGTCACCGGCGCGTCAACCGGCATCGGCAGGGCCACGGCCGTCGCGCTCCGCGACCGCGGGGCCCGGGTGGTGGTCTCGTCGCGCAGCGCGGAGCGGTTGCAGCCGGTGGCCGAGGAGGTCGGCGGGCTGGCGGTCGTTTGCAACGTCGGGGACTACGACCAGGTGCAGGGGCTCGTCGACCGGGCAGTCGCCTGGGGAGGCAAGCTCGACATCATGGTCAACAATGCGGGCTACGGCGCTTTCGGGCTGCTGCACGAGATCGACCCCGACCGCGTCGCCGACATGTTCCGGACGAACGTGCTCGGCGTGATCAACGGGGTCCGCGCCGCCGGCGAGGTGCTCGTCAGGCAGGGCCACGGCGGCGCGGACCCCGTTGATCACGCCGAGCA
>DATLLN010000276.1:0-3363 GCA_035537835.1 Gaiellales bacterium | reverse complement strand
CCCCCTGCACGTCCCCGATCTCGCTCTCGCGCAGCCCGGTCGCCGCGGACTGCAGCTTGTCCTCGGACGCCGTGGTGAAGACGGTCGTCGTCAGGCCCAGCCCGACCGACCCGCCGGCCACCTGGAACATGTAGACGATCCCGCCGGCGAGGCTCGAGCGCGACGGGTCGAGCGCGGTCACGCCCGCGGTCGTGATGGACGAGTAGAAGAGCCCCACGCCGAGGCCGGTGACGACCATCCCCGGCACCAGCTCGCCCCAGCCCGAGTCGGGGCTGACCAGCGAGATCAGGAAGATGCCGACGGTCAGGCAGATCGCGCCCGCGGTGACGACGACCTTGGCACCGAAGCGCTCGTAGAGCGGCCCGGCGGCGAACGAGATCGCCGCGAACACGCCCATCAGCGGGAGCAGCCCGAGGCCTGCCTCGAGCGGGTCCCAGCCGAGGATCTTCTGCATGAACTGAGGCAGGTAGAGCAGCACCGAGAAGAAGGTGGCCGACATCAGCAGCGTTGCCAGGCAGACCGCGCGGAACGCCGGGTTGGCCATCACGTCGCCGGGCACCAGCGCGCGCGGGCCGGCGCGCCGCTCGAGGCCCACGAAGGCCACCAGCAGCACGACGCACGCCGCGAACAGGGCGAGGATGCGCGGGTCCGTCCAGCCCCAGTCCGTCACCTGGTCGAGCGCGAGCAGCAGCGCGATCAGGCCCGTCGACAGCGTGACCACCCCGGGCACGTCGATCCCTTCCTCGGCGCCCGAGCCGCGGCTCTCCGCCACGCTGCGCCAGGTCACGAAGCAGGCCAGGGCCGCAATCGGCAGGTTGGCGAACAGGATCCAGCGCCAGCTAAGCGCGTCGGTCAACAGGCCACCGAGCAGCGGGCCGGCGGCGTTGCCGAAGCCGGCCGAGCCGATGATCAGCCCACCGGCCAGCGCGGCACGGTCGTCGGGCAGGATCTCGTACGTCATCCCGAGGACCGCCGGCCACATCATCGCGCCGCCGATGCCCATCAGGGCGCGGCAGGCGATCAGCCAGAGCTCGTCCTGCGCTGCTCCGCCGAGCACCGAGAACGCAGCGAAGATCGCGGCGCCGATGAAGAAGATGCGGCGCCGGCCGAGCATGTCCGCGAGCCGGCCGCCGGTCACGATCAGCACGCCGAACACCAGGGCGTACGCGTTGATCACCCACTGGACGGTCGAGACGTCCGAGTCGAACTCCTTCTCGATGGCGGGCAGGGCGACGCTGAGCGCGGTCAGGTCGTTCGCGATCACGAACACCGACATCGCCATCGCCCCGAGCGCGAGCCAGGTCCCGCGGGTCACCGGGAGATCCTACGCCCGCACGCGCAGATTCAACTGATACGTCGAGCTGTTCCCGCGCTTGTCCCAGGCGACCACCACGATGCGGTGGCGACCACGCCGCTCGTGCCAGCGGTAGCTGACGCGGCTGGTCTTGCGCGCACGCACGCGGCGTCCGTCGATGCGCAGCTCGACGCGCTTGACGCCGGAGGCGTCGCGCGCCTTCGCCGTCAGCCGCAGCCGGTGGTGGCGCAGGCGACGCTGGTGCAGGCGCACCCGCGGCCCTGTGCGGTCGGAGGGCCGCTTCGCGCGGCGCACGCTCTTGACCGGCACGGTCACGATGTAGGGGACCGAGGCGGCGCTGCGGTTGCCCGCGCCGTCCTGGGCGTAGACGCTGTAGACGTGACGCCCGGACGTCACCGCGGTGTCGTCGAAGCTGTTCGTGGACGCCGTGCCGATCTCGACGCCGTCGCGGTAGACGGGGTAGGTCTTGACCGCGACGTTGTCGCCCGATCCGTTCCACGTCAGCCGCAGGCCGCCGGCGAGCAGCACGTGTGACAGGCCGGTCGGGGCGGACGGCGCCTGCTGGTCGAGCGGCGGCGCCGCCATGTTCACGGACACGGTCGCCGACCCGGCCCCGGCCGACACCGCCGTGACGGCGATTCGGCCGTCGCTGAAGGTCTCACCCGGCCGCAGTGGCGCGTCCGCGATCGAGCCGCCGGGATGCGTGTCGATCAGGCGCGAGCGCGTCAGCTGGTCGGGGTTGTCGTCGACGCGGATGGTCACCCCGCGCACGGCCCAGTCGCTGAGCGAGAAGTTGTCGAAGGCGCCTCCCGACTTGCGGGTCTCGAGGTAGTACCAGTCCTGCACGGCGCCGCCGGCCGCGTACGTGCGCGGGATCCGCACCGTTGTCGGATCCGTGGTCGAGCTGAGCGCCGAGCTCATCGTGTACGTGCCCGAGGCGCTCACCGTCTGCACGTTCGACGCCTGGAGCACGCCGAGCCGCTGGAGGTTCCACCCGTGGTTGTGGCGGCTGCCGAGCGCCCCCATGACGTCCCACGGGTCGTTGTACTCGTCTAGCTGGCAGGCCGAGGAGATGGCGACGGCCTGGTTGCTGGCGCTCGTGCAGAACCAGCTGCCCGCGTGATGCAGGCCGAGGTTGTGGCCCAGCTCGTGACCCGTCACGCGGACACTCAGGTCGCCGTTGATCCAGGACTCGGTGCCCGGCAGGTAGGCGAGACCGGCCCAGCCGCAGACCGTCTGGCGCGGGAACACGTACATGACGTGCTGGTAGCCGGCGGCGCTGAAGCCGCTCGCCGCCGCCGCCGTCTTGGCGAGGTTGGCCCAGGTCGCGTAGTCGCAGCTGGCGGGAACGAGCGGCAGCGTGTACCAGCCGTAGACGTCGCCGTCGGTGCGGTTCTTGCCGGTCAGCCAGAGCTGGCCGGCAAGAACCGTGCCGACGGCGACGTCTACGGCTGGTACACGCTGCCGATCGTCCCCACGAGCTGCAACTACACGGCCTGGGCCAACCTCGCCAGGACCGCGGCGGCGGCGAGCGGCTTCAGCGCCGGCGGCTACCAGCACGTCATGTACGTGTTCCCGCGCCAGACGGTCTGCGGCTGGGCCGGTCTCGCCTACCTGCCGGGCACCGAGTCCTGGATCAACGGCGACCTCAGCGTGCGCGTGACGGGTCACGAGCTGGGCCACAACCTCGGCCTGCATCACGCCGGCAGCTGGTTCTGCACGAACGCCAGCAACCAGGCCGTCGCCATCTCCTCGGCCTGCCAGCTGGACGAGTACAACGACCCATGGGACGTCATGGGGGCGCTCGGCAGCCGCCACAACCACGGCTGGAACCTTCAGCGGCTCGGCGTGCTCCAGGCGTCCAACGTGCAGACCGTGAGCGCGTCGGGCACGTACACGATGAGCTCGGCGCTCAGCTCGACCACCGACCCGACGACGCTGCGCATCCCACGCACCTACGCCGCCGGCGGATCGGTGCAGGACTGGTACTACCTCGAGACGCGCAAGTCGGGAGGCGTCTTCGACAACTTCTCGCTCAGCGACTGGGC
>DATLLN010000275.1:0-9662 GCA_035537835.1 Gaiellales bacterium | reverse complement strand
TTGGAGCCCCACTCCGACGCGCGACTCAGTTAAGGGCCGCGCTCGTTGGCCAGGCGCTTCTGTTGCTGGTGGCGGTCGCGCTCGGCGAGCCAGGCTCCGAGCCAGGCACCGGCGCGAGGTGTCCGGTCGCCCTCGTTGCTTCGGTCGACGTGCCAGGCACGGAGCCAGGCACGCGGCTAGTGGTGTGCGACCAGGCGCAACTGACGCTCGCGTTGGCGCGCCAGGGGGTCAGACCCCGTGGCGCAGCACATGATTCGGTTCGTTGAATGGGCGAGGCACTGGGTGCGACACGGTGTCTGACCCCAATGGCACCGCCGGCCGACCGCCTCACGCAGGCGGGTCGAGCGCCCGCAGGCGCTCGGCGAGGTCGCGCCGCGTGCAGCCGAGCTTCCGGTAGACCTTCTGCAGGTGGTAGTCCACGGTGCGCGGACTGACCACGAGCTTCGCCGCGGCCTGCTGGTAGCTGTCGCCGCCGGCGATCATCGTCGCCACCTCCAACTCCTGGGCCGTCAGGTGGTCGACCACGGACGCGTCGCCCCGGCGGCGCACGCGCTCGCCGCTGGCGCGCAGCTCGCGCCGCGCCTGCTCCGCCCACGGCGTCGCGCCGAGGGCGTCGAAGCGCCGCGCCGCCTCCTGCAACGGCTCGCGGCACTCCACCCGGCGCCCCTCCCGCCGCAGCCGGATGCCGTACGCCACCAGCAGCCTCGCCCGCCGGAACGGATCGTCGACGGTGGCCACCGCATCGGCGAACCGTGCGTCAAGCTCGTCCGCCGGCGCCGCCAACACCTCAGCAGGCCCGGCGGCCGTCCCCCCGGCGATCCGCTCGAGCAGCGCCTGAGCTCCCGCGAGGTCCCCCGCACGGGCGCGCGCCTCGGCCAGGTCGGCCAGCACATCGGCTCCGGGATTCGCGTCCAGCAGCGCAGGCTCCAGGCGCTCGACCGCCGCCGAGGCATCGCCGACGGCCAGCTCGAGCAGGCCGAGCACGGCGGCCCGGTCGCCGGCTGCCAGATCCACCGCCAGCCGCTCGCACTCCTCACGCCGTCCCAGCGAGGCCGCGAGCCGGGCCCAGGCGACATCGATGCGGCGCCCCAGCCGACCCTGACCGGTATCCGCGGCAAGGCGATCCGCCTCGCCCAGCAGCGCCTCCGTATCCGTCCACCGACCGGCGTCGCGGGCGTGCCCGGCGCTCGCCAGGAGCGCGGCCGGCAGCACCATCAGCGCACCCCGCCGCCGTGCCGCGACGACGGCGCGCTCGACCAGGTGGGCGGCGACCGCCGGATCGGACGCCGACTCGGCGACCGCCAGCAGCACGTCCGGGTCATGCGCCGCCTGCGGGTTGGCCTCGAGGATCGCCGCCGCACGCTCGGACGGATCGGCGGCCTCGGCGTCGCGGCCGGCGTCCCGCAGGGCCGTCGCCAGCGCGACACAGGCGCGAAGCTCAGCCTCGCCGCCCTCGGGCGCAAGCTGGCGCGCCCGGCCGGCGAGCACCACGGCCCGATCGCCGTCCGAGCCGCCCGCAGCGTCGATCAGCAGCTCCGCGGCCAGTTCCGGATCCTCGCCGGCGATGCTGCCGGCGGCCGCGTCGAGCTCGGCGCAGGGCATCCGCGGATCGCCGTCGCGCAGCTCCGACAGCGCGCGCAGCCTGGCGATCCGGGCCGCCGCCACCGGATCGCCACGCGTGTCGCCCACCCGCTCCAGCGCCTGGAGCGCCCGATCGGGCGACCCGGCGCGCCACGCCGCCTCCGCCGCGGCGATCCGCCGGCGCCGTCCCGCGTCCTCGTCCGCGCTCAGGTCGGCCGCACGCTCCAGCACAACCAGCTCCGCCTCACAGCCGCTGCGCTCGGCGAACCGCGCCGCCGCCCATTCCAGCTCCGACGCCACGTGCTCGTCCGGACCGGTCGCCGCCTCGGCCAGATGCAACGCGCGGCGGTCGCGGTATCGCGGCTCCTGCAGCGCGTCGGCCAGCAATCTGTGCGCGGCCCGTCGGTCCTCTGCGGCCGCGGCCTGGTAGATCGCCGACCGCACCAGTGGATGTGCGAACTGGAACCGGCCGTCGCGGATCGACACCAGCCCGGCCCGCTCGGCCTCGTCCAGCTGGCCGCCGTCGGCGTCTTGCACTGCGGAGCGCTCGATCACCAGCAGCGCCTGGGTGTCGGCCGCAGCGGCCCGCAACAGCGTCTCACGGGCGCCGGTCGAGAGCTGGAGCACCTGCGCGAGGAACGCCCGCGCCAGGACGTCGGCCGTCGGCAGCGGGTGCGGCAGGGCGTCGCGGCCGGCCAGCTGCCCCGTGGTCAGCGCGGACGCCAGGTGCTGCAGGGCGAGCGGGTTGCCTGCGGCCGCGGCGGCCAGCTTGCCGGCGACCCCGGCCGACACCTCGGTGCCCGCCTCGCGGGCGAGCAGCTCCCGGGCGTCGTCCGCGCCGAGCCGCTGCAGCTCCAGCACCTCGATGCCCGGCGGCGCGAACTCGGGTACCGACGGCCGCACGGCGAACACCACCGCGACCCGCTCGGGGCCGAGCCGGCGCGCGGCGAACACCAGCGCCTCCGCCGACGCAGCGTCCAGCCAGTTGACATCGTCGACCAGGCAGACGACGGGCAGCTCGGCCGCTGCCGCCGCGAGCAGGCCGAGCGTGGCCGCCCCGATCGCCAGCCGGTCGGCCGCCGGGCCGGGAGACACCGCCAGCGCGTGCTCCAGCGCCTCGCGCTGGGGGTCGGGCAGGTCGGCGGCCAGCGGCAGCACTGGCCGGAGCAGCTGGTGGAGCGCCGCGAAGGCGAGCGCGTGCTCGGCCTCCACACCGCGCACCCGCAGCACGGCCGCACCGTCCGCGTGGCCGGCGACGCGGTCGAGCAGGGCCGTCTTGCCCATCCCGGCCTCGCCGCGGACGAGCAGCGCGCCGCCGCTGCCGGACTCCGCGGCGGCGATCAGGCGGTCAAGGCGGTCGCAGGCAGCCGACCGGCCGACCAGGGCCGGGCCGGGTTCACTGCTCGTAGACGCTCTCCACGTAGTCCGACAGCAGCGCCGCCGCGCCCCGCACGCCGCGGATCGCCGTGGCGTAGTCCATCCGCGTCGGGCCGATCAGCGACACCGTCCCCAGATTCCGGGTGACCAGGCCGTAGTTGGCGGCGACCATCGCCACCCCGCGCAGGTCGGCGATCTCGTGCTCGGAGCCGATCCGCAGGTAGACGCGGTCGGAGTCCAGTGCACCGCGGAGCACGCCGAGCAGCGTCACCCGTTCCTCGAGCGCGTGCATCAGGTCGTTGATCTCGGTCATGTCGGCCCACCGCATCTCGGCCAGCAGGCGGCTGGCGCCGCCGACGTAGATGTGCTGCTCGTCGGACCCCACCAGCTCGGTGAACGCCGGCTCGATCGCCTCCAGGAACGCGCGCTCGAGCGGGGACAGCCCCGGGTCGAACAGCCTTTGCGCGAGCGCCCGCGCCCCGATCCGCACACCGCCCAGCTGCTCGTTCAGGTACTCGCGCGCCCACTCGATCAGCTTCGGGTCGACGCTAGACGGAAACGGGAAGATCTTCTTGGTGACGCCGCCGGTCGAGCTGATGACGACGACCATCACCACCTCGGGCTGCAGCAGCAGCACCTCGACGTGGCGGATCTCGGTGGTCTCCATGGGCGGCGCCGAGATGACCGCCAGCAGGCTGGTCACGTGGGAGAGCATCTCGGTGGTCGTCCGCAGGGCGGCGTCGAGCTCCTTGGTCATCACGCCCAGGTCGATCGGCAGCTGCGCCTGGCCCAGCGGCTGCTCGATCAGGTGCTCGGCGTAGATCCGGTAGCCCGCGTCGGTCGGCACGCGGCCGGCGGACGTGTGCGGATGGCCGAGCAGGCCCCGCGTCTCCAGCTCCGCGAGCTCGTAGCGGACGGTCGAGGACGATGCGTCGACCACGCCCGCCTCGACCAGCGTCTTGGAGCCGACCGGATGGCCGGTGGCGATGTACTCGGAGACCACGTGCGTCAGGATCAGCGCTTGGCGGGGGGTCAGCCCCGGCTGGGAATCGCTCATCGCAAGATGCTCGCAAGGACGCTGTTGGCCACGTATCTCCCTCGTTCGCTGAGCCGAATTGTACCGTCCTGGAGCTCCACCAACCCGGCCGTCGCCAGCCGCTCGGCCGCCGGACGGTCGAGCGCGTCCTCGACACCGCCGAGCTCGAGCGGCTGATCGAGCCGCAGCCCCAGCATCAGCCGTTCCGTCATCCGCTCCGCCGGCGTCAGCTGCTCGATCTCCGCCGGAGGCTCGCCGCCCCCCTCGACCGCGTCCAGGTAGCGGGGCAGCGACGGCAGGTTCCGCCGCCGCTCGAGCCCCCGCGTGCCGACCGCGCCGACGCCGATGCCCGCGTAGTCATGCCCCAGCCAGTAGCCCAGGTTGTGCCGGGACTCGCGGCCGGGCAGACAGAAGTTGGCCGTCTCGTACCAGCGGTAGCCGGCGGCCTGCAGCCGCGCGACCACCTGCTCGTAGTAGCGCTCCATCAGATCGGCCTGCCGCTCCAGCTCCGTGCCGTGACGGTGCGTGAACCGGGTCCCCGGCTTCGCCTCGAGCTCGTACGCGCTGATGTGGTCGGGCCCCAGCGTCAACACGTCATCGAGGTCTGCCTCGAGGTCTGATGCAGACTGGCCGGGAACCCCGAAGATCAGGTCGAGGTTGAGGTTCTCGACCCCGGCCGCGCGGAGCGTCGAGACCGCTCCCCGAACCGTTTCCGGGCTCGCCAACCGCTCGAGGGTTGCGAGCAGGTGAGGCCGGAAGCTCTGGGCGCCCAGCGAGACGCGCGTGACTCCACCCTCGACCAATACTCGAGCCTTGGTGGCCGTGATCGTCTCGGGGTTGCACTCCACGGTCAGCTCGCCGCTGGCCGGCAGTGCGGCCAGCAGCCGGGCCAGCAGGTCGTCGTCCAGCAGCGACGGCGTGCCGCCGCCGACGAACACCGTCTCGACCGGCCCGGCCGGCAGCCCGCGCAGCTCGGCGATCAGCGCGTCGACGTACCGGCCGCGGAGATCCTCCGCGCCGGTGACCGTGACGAAGTCGCAGTAGCCGCAGCGGTGCGCGCAGAACGGGACGTGCACGTACAGGTGCGGCAGCGCCCGCTCACCCCGCCCCACCCTGCGCCTCCCTGTTGATCGAGAGCACGGCGAGGAACGCCTCCTGCGGCACCTCGATGTTGCCGACGTGCTTCATCCGCTTCTTGCCCGCCTTCTGCTTCTCCAGCAGCTTGCGCTTGCGGCTGACGTCGCCGCCGTAGCACTTGGCGAGCACGTCCTTGCGCCGCGCCTTGACCGTCTCCCGGGCGATCACGCGGGATCCGATCGCCGCCTGGATGGCCACCTCGAACATCTGCGTGGGGATCCGCTCCTTGAGCGCCTCGACCAGCGCCTTGCCCTGGGCGTAGGCGTTGTCGCGGTGGGTGATGATGGACAGCGAGTCCACCTGCTCGCCTGCGAGCAGCACGTCGACCTTGACCAGCGCGCCCTCGCGGAAGCCGGTCACGTCGTAGTCGAAAGAGGCGTAGCCGCGCGTCCGCGACTTGAGCTGGTCGTAGTAGTCGAGGACGATCTCGGCGAGGGGCAGCTCGTAGACCAGCAGCACGCGGTGCTCGGACAGGTACTCCATCGTGCCGAAGGTGCCGCGCCGGTCCTGGTTCAGCTCCATCGTCGTGCCGACGAACTCCTTTGGCACGATGATCGACGCCCGCACGTACGGCTCCTCGGTGGACAGGATCTCGCCGGCCGCCGGCATCTGCGCCGGGTTGTGCACCTCGATCGTCCGGCCGTCCAGCGTATGAACCTGGTAGGCGACGTTCGGCGCCGTCACCAGCAGGTCGAGGTCGTACTCACGCTCCAGCCGCTCGCGCACGATGTCCATGTGGAGCAGCCCGAGAAAGCCGCACCGGAACCCGAACCCCAGCGCCTGCGACGACTCCGGCTCGTACGACAGCGCAGCGTCGTTCAGCTTCAGCTTCTCCAGTGCGTCGCGCAGCTCGGGGTACTGGTCGGAGTCGGTCGGAAACAGCCCGGCGAACACCATCGGCTTGACGTCCTTGTACCCCGGCAGCGGCTCCGCGGCGCCGTGCTGCGCCAGCGTCACGGTGTCGCCGACCCGCAGCTGCGAGACGTCCTTGAGGCCGGTGATCACGTAGCCCACCTCTCCGGCCGAGAGATGCTTCGCGGGACGCCTGCCCGGCGAGAAGAACCCCAGCTCCTCGACCTCGAACCGCGTCCCCTGCGCCATCGCCCGCACCTTGTCACGGGTGTGGAACGAGCCGTCGACCATCCGCACGAAGGCGACCACGCCCCGGTACTGGTCGTACGACGAGTCGAAGATCAGGGCCCGCGGCGGCGCCTGCGGATCGCCCTCGGGCGGCGAGACGTGGTCGACCACCGACTGCAGCACGGCGGCGACGCCCTCGCCGGTCTTGGCGGAGATGCGGATCACCTGGTCGGGCGCGCCGCCCACCAGCTCGGACACCTCGGCCGAGACGCCCTCCGGGTCGGCGGCAGGCAGGTCGATCTTGTTGACCACCGGGACGATGTCCAGGTCGTTCTCGATCGCCAGGTAGGCGTTCGCCAGCGTCTGCGCCTCAAGGCCCTGCGCGGCGTCGACGACCAGCACCGCGCCCTCGCACGCCGCCAGGCTGCGGGACACCTCGTAGGTGAAGTCGACGTGGCCCGGGGTGTCGATCAGGTTCATCTCGTAGACCCTGTCGTCCGCGGCACGGAACATCACGCGCACGGCCTGCGCCTTGATCGTGATCCCGCGCTCGCGCTCGAGCTCCATCGAGTCGAGCACCTGGTCGCGCATCTCCCGTTCGGACACCGTCTGCGTGATCTGCAGGATGCGGTCGGCCAGGGTCGACTTGCCGTGGTCGATGTGGGCGATGATCGAGAAGTTGCGGATCCGCGCGAGCGCCATGATCACAGGGTACCGGGCGGCGGAGCCGCCGCCCCTCACGCCGGCGGCGCTCAGCCGCGCCTGAGCAGCGATCGCAGCACCGCGACCTCGGGGATCGCCATCATCCGCGCGGCAGCCAGGTACGCGAACCCACCGGCGGCGAGGCCGGCGCCCAGCGTCACTACCTGCGCCGGGAACGAGCGTCCCAGCAGCTGGTCAAGCGGCCACCACACGCCGAACGCCGCCACGGCGCAGTACAGGGTGGCGACCGCGATCCGCACCGTGTGGCGGCGCACCTCGCGCCCGTGCAGCGAGCCGACCCGGCTGCGTAGGGCGATCGCCAGCACCGTCGCGTTGAAAGCCGTCACGATGGACGTCGACAGGGCGATGCCGGCGGCCCCGTAGCCCAGCAGGGCGACGTCGAGCACCGCGTTCAGCACGAGGTTGACGGCGGCGACGCGGGTCGGCACGTCCGGCCGCTGCAGGCTGAAGAAAGCTCGGGTCAACAGCAGCGACAGCCCGTTGGCCACCAGGCCCAGCGAGAACGCCATCAGCGCCAGCGAGACGGCGTCCGTTGCCGATGCCGAGAACTCGCCGTGCTGGAACAGCAGACGGACGAGCGGCTGCGCCAGGACGATCGAGATCGCCGCCGCGGGCAACAGCAGGAAGATGATCGTCCGCGACCCGTCCGAGACGATCCGGCCGACGCCGCCCAGGTCGCGCTGAGCCGCCCGGCGCGCCAGCTCGGGAAACAGCACGGTCGAGACGGCCACCGAGAACAGGCCCTGGGGCAGCATGAACAGCCGGAACGCGAAGTTCAGGTCGGCGGCGGCCGAGCCGCTGTGCTGGATCGCGATCACCGTGTCCAGCGTCAGGTTGATGTTGATCAGCCCCAGGCCGATCGAGACCGGGATCATCAGCCGCAGAATCCGGCGTACCTCGGGGTTGCCGAACCCCAGCCGCCAGGCCAGGCCGGTGCCCCGTCCGCGGAGCAGCGGCAACGGGATCAGGAACTGCACGACGGTCGCCACCAGCACGCCCCATGCGTACACCTCGACGCCCTCGTCCAGCGGCTTGCCGCGGGCGAACAGCAGCAGCGCCAGGATGATCACGAGGTTCCACGCGACCGGCGCGAACGCCGGCACGCCGAAGATGCGCTCCGAGTTGAGGATCCCCGTGACCACGCCGGTCATGCCGAGGATCGCGACGATCGGGAACAGGATCCGCGTCAGCGTGACCACCAGGTCGGCGGAGACGTTGTCCTGGCCGTACAGCAGCAGGTGCACGTACAGCGGAGCGGTGAGCATGAACACGGCGCTGACCGCCCCCAGGAACACCGCCGTCGTCCACAGCACCATGCCCGCGACCCGCCACGCCTCGCGCTCCCGGCCGCCCTCCCGCAGCTCGAGGAACACCGGGACGAAGGCGCCGGAGATGGCGTTGTCCGCCACGATGCTGCGCACCAGGTTGGGCAGGTTGAAGGCGACGTTGAACGCCGACATCGCCGGTCCGGCGCCGAACACCGCGGCCGCGACGCTCTCCCGGACGAGGCCGGCGACGCGCGACAGGGCGGTGGCCGCCCCGAACGCCGCGGTCGATACGGCCAGTCGACGGTGCTCCGCCATCGCCGCGGCAGTCTACCGACGGCCCCCGTCGGGCCCCCTCTGCTATCATCATGCCGCCCCCGAGAGGGGTCTTTTTCGTATGGCGAACTCCAAACAACAGGCCAAGCGCGTTCGCATCGCCTCCCGGCAGCGGCTGGAGAACCTGCGCTACCGCACGCAGATCAAGACGCTGTTCCGCCGTCTCGACGAGGCCGTCGAGTCAGGCGACGACGAGGTGATCGCCACCGCGCACCGCAGGCTCCAGGGCCTGCTCGACCGCGCGGCCTCCCACCGCGCGATCCATCGCAACGCCGCATCGCGCAAGAAGGCGCAGGCCGCCCGCGCGGTGTCCGGCGAGCGAACCGCGGCCTAGCGCCGCAGCACCAGGCCGAGCATGATCAGCACGATGCCCGTCGCCTGCCCGGCGGCGAACAGGCCGTAGCTGTCGAGCCGCGTCGCCGACGCGGTCAGTGCGATCACGATCACGCCCGCCGCGACCAGCATCGGCCGCGGGTCATGCCGGCGACGGGCCGACGCCAGCGATCCGCCGAGCAGGATCACGGTGCCGATCGAGTTCAGCACGACGGCCAGGATCGTCGTCCACGGACCACCCATCGCATCGTTCGGCGGGGTCGCCCCGGCGCTCGCCAGCTGGGCAGCGTCGACGTCGGCCGCGATCACCGCGGCGGTCGACGCGAACGTCACCCACAGCATGGTCGCCACCGCCAGCCGCGTGAACCGGCGGCCGGGTGCGATCAGCAGCAACTCGCCGACGGCCAGGTACGGCACGACCAGGATGCCGCCGGCCAGGTAGTAGATGCGAAAGGCCGTCGACGTCCAGCCGTTCGCCGCGCCGTACCACAGCGCGAGCTCCGCAACCGAAAACAGCGCGAAGCCGATCAGCCACGCCAGCATCGGCGCCCGCGCGGCGGGGCGGGTCAGCGCGCGCTGGGCGACCACCGCGGTGGCGGCCAGCGAGACCAGCGCCGCGATCGCCGCGGCGGCTGTCTGCGCGCTCATTCCCCGCTGATCTCGGCCAGCGCCAGCTCGAGCTCGAGCCGCGGGTCGAGCCGGCTGCCGCCCTTGATCGCCTCGTCCAGCTCGGCCAGCCGCACTACCGCGCGCGCCAGCTCCGGCTCGCTGAACGCGCGCGCCTGGCGGCACAG
>DATLLN010000274.1:0-4002 GCA_035537835.1 Gaiellales bacterium | reverse complement strand
ATCGGCTTCCAGGCCTGCGACGACTCCACCGCCGCAATCGGCACATATACCGACGGCAAGTGCGAGGCGAACGCCACGTCCTACGCCACCACACCGTCGGTGCTTGGCGTCGTCGGCCCATTCAACTCGGGCTGTGCAATGGCCGCCCTCCCCGCCTTGAACGCGGCGGGCGACCAACCGGTGCCGGTGGTGTCGCCGACCAACTCGTATATCGGACTGACCCGCGTCATACCCGGGATCTCCGCCCCCGCCGACCTGCACCGCCTCTACCTGACGGGCGTGCGCAACTACGTCCGTACCTACCCCGCCGACGACGCCCAGGCGGACGCGGACGCCGCGCTTGCCGTCCAACTCGGCGCCAAGCGGGTCGCCGTGATAGTGCTCGACCCCAAGGACAGCTACGCCACAAGCCTCGCACACGGGTTCACTCGCGCCGTGAAAGCTCGCGATCTCGAGCTCGTCAGGGTCGCCTCTGCTTCCCGCAACGGGGTGGGCACGACTGCTGCCCAGCTCCGCAGTCGCCGGGTGGACGCCATCCTCCTGGCCGGACTGGCCGGGTTCTCCGGCGGGAATGGCCGGGCCGAGCAGCTGCTCCGCACCCTGGACAGCGACGGCGGTCGCCGGATGATCGTGATCGCGCCGGACGGCTGGCTCCCGGCGTCGATGGTGGCCGAGCAGCTGGGAACGGCGGCCCAGGGGATGTACATCAGCGGCGCATACGTCACTGATCCCGAGCACCAGCTGCCGTCGGCCGGCGTTGATTTCATCCGCGAGTTCAGCGCAACCCAACCGGACCGGGTCGTCAACCAATTCACACCCTACGCGGCCGCGGCCACCGAGGTGCTACTACGAGCCATCGCAGCATCCGACGGCACCCGCCTGTCAGTGATCGATCAGCTGTTCAAAGTACGGATCGAGAACGGTGTGATCGGCTCATTCGGCTTCACCAAGACCGGCGATATGACTCCCGCCTCGATCCCCGTGTTCCGCGTCGATACATCACGGCCGCCCGGCGCGCCCGATCGCGTATTCCAGGTGATCGAGGTAACGCCTCCCAACTGACCGTCAGCGGAGGCCGGAGGCCGACGCGGGTCGCTCGGGACGGCGACGCCCGAGAGCTACTGACGGCTCGCAAGGCCTCTCCGGCCGGCACTGCCGCGGCGTCGTTTCGAAGCGCGGTGCCGATATCGCTCGTGTCAGCGGCGAGGCTCGCTAGGACGCTGGTGGCCAACGATTCGGCCACTAAGGGGACACAGTGGCGTTTCCTGACGTTCCCTGACACGTCGGCCACGAGGGAGTGGGACGCCGTTTCCCGGGTAACCATGCGGGAAATCGGCTTGTGGAGTGAGGAGCGGGCGAGGGGAGTCGAACCCCCGTCTGAAGCTTGGAAGGCTCCGGCTCTACCATTGAGCTACGCCCGCAGGACGATCCATCGTAGATGATGCGGGTGGGCATGGAGTCGCTCATCGCAACGGTCAGCGGCGCAGCGGTCAGGCGCCGCCGGTGGTTCGTCGCCGCCTGGATCGTGCTGCTGCTGGTGGCCCTGCCGTTCTCGGGCAAGGCGCAGGGCGTGCTGTCGTCCGGTGGATTCGACGTGCCGGGCTCGCAGTCGGAGAAGGTGATCGACTACCTGAACAGCCAGCCGGGCGGCGGGGCGTACGCGTTCACGTTCCTGATCGCGGCCCCGACCGCGCAGGAGGCGGCGGCCCGCGAGGCGCAGCTGCGGAGCGAGGTCGCGAAGCAGTTCCCGCAGGTGCGCATGCGGTCGGACGTCGCCGCGTCGCCGGACAAGGCCACCGTTGCCCTCACCGGCTACGCACGCGTCGACCAGAACAGGTCGCTCGAGCTGTCCCGCCGGCTGAAGGATGCGCTGCAGGTCACGGACGGCCCGACCCGGACGTTCCTGCTGGGCGCGTCCGCGAACTACGCGACGTTCCAGCAGATCACCGAGGACGACCTGCGCCAGGCCGAGGCGCTGTCCTCACCGGTGATCCTGATCGTCCTGCTGGTGCTGTTCGGCGCCGTGGTCGCCGCCCTGCTGCCGGCGCTGCTCGGCCTGTTCTCGGTGGTCATCACCTTCGCCGGGGTCTACGCCGTCGCATCGGCCACCGAGGTCTCGGTCTACGCGACGACCATGGTGACGATGATCGGGATCGGCGTCGCCGTCGACTACTCGATGTTCGTGCTCGCCCGCTTCCGCGACGAGCTCGAGGACGGCGCCGTGGTCGAGACGGCCGTGGCGACCGCGATGCGCACATCCGGCACTGCTGTCGTCTTCTCAGGCATCACCGTGATCGTGTCGCTGGCGTCGATCTGGATCGTCCCCGTGCGCGCCGTGCAGTCGATGGCGCTGGCGGCGATCATGGTGGTCGCGGTCACGATCGCGGCGACCCTCACGTTGCTGCCGGCGCTGCTGGCGATCGTCGGCCGGCGCGTCAACAGCGGCCGCATCGGGCGGCGACGGCGCAGCAGCACCTCGCCGGCCTCGTCCGGCTTCTGGCAGCGGTGGACGGCGGGCGTCATGCGCCGGCCGCTGCTGTGCTTCGTCGGCGCCGCGGCGCTGCTGATCGCGTTGACCATCCCGGCGCTCTCGATGGTCACGCAGAACCGCGCCCTGGAGCAGCTGCCGCGCTCGACCGACGTGCGTGTCGGCACCGCCCTGCTGACCAGCCGGATCACCGGCGTCGGCCAGGGCCGCGAGGGATCGATCGACGTGCTGGTGCGCCCGGCCGGCGCTTCCGCGGATGAGTTCGCGCGTCGGATCACGGCGCGGCTGGGCGACGACCCGATGGTCACCCGGTCGACCGTGGAGCCGGTCGCCGGCGGGCTGCTGGTGGTCGGCTACCTGGGCGTCGACCCGGAGTCGTCGCAGGCGGTGGACGTGCTGGTTCCGCGCGTGCGGACGATGGTGGCGCACGAGGCGGCCGGGTCGCGCAGCGTGGAGGCGGATGTGGACGGCGTCTCGGCCTTCAACCACGACCTCAACGAGGAGGTCGGCGGCGACCTCTGGAAGGTCATGGTGCTGGTGCTCGTGCTGTGCTACCTGGTGCTGCTCGTGCTGCTGCGGTCGGTGCTGTTGCCTCTCAAGGCAGTGATCATGAACCTGCTCTCGATCGGCGCCGCCTACGGCGTGATCGTGATGGTGTTCCAGTGGGGCTGGCTCGACTTCACCGGGTACCACTCGCTGGGGCACATCAACACCCTGAACCCGGCGCTGATGCTGGCCATCACCTTCGGCCTGGCGATGGACTACGAGGTGTTCCTGCTGTCGCGGATCCGCGAGCGCTACGCCGAGACGGGCGACAACGCGCGGGCGGTGGAGGAGGGCCTGGCGTCGAGCGCCCGCGTCATCACCTCCGCCGCGCTGATCATGACGACGGTGTTCGCCAGCTTTGCGCTGACCGGCGTGCCGGCGATCAAGGAGATCGGCCTCGGCCTAGCGGTCGCGATCTTCATCGACGCCACCGTCACGCGGCTCGTGCTGGTGCCCGCGGCGATGCGCCTGCTGGGCGAGTGGAACTGGTGGATGCCGGACTGGCTCGACCGCATTCTGCCGCACGTCGCCTACGAGCGGCCCGTGTCCGTCCGGCACGCCTGACATGCTTCTTCGTCCGGATGCAATCGCTTCTGCTCATCGTCCTCGGCATCGTGATCGGCGGCCTGGCCGCCCTCGCAGCTCTGCGCGGGCGCATGGTCACGCTGCAGCGCGAACTGTCTCACGAGCGTGAGGGCTCGGGTGAGCGGCTGGCCCAGCTGCTGCGGGCCAGCAACGAGCAGCTGCTCCAGCTGCACAACGAGTCGATGAGCCGCCAGCAGGCGGAGTCGCGCAGCGAGATGGAGAAGCGGGAGAAGGCAGTCGCCGACATGGTGCGGCCGCTCAGCGAGTCGCTGACCCGCGTGGACGGCCGCCTCGAGCGGCTCGACCGCGACCGCGTCCAGACGACAACCATGCTCCAGGAGCAGCTACGGACGATGGTCGAGTCGCAGGACCGGCTGCGCGGT
>DATLLN010000273.1:0-5153 GCA_035537835.1 Gaiellales bacterium | reverse complement strand
GCGTACGACGCTGACTCGGTGTCGCGCTCAGCGATCGCCCGGGCCCCCAACGAGACGAGCAGCGCCGCGCCCGACAGGATCACCTCGGGGATGGTGGGCAGCTGGATCTCGCCGCCGGGCTGCTCGTTCATCGCTCCTCCTCCACTCCGCTGGCCAGCCACTCGGCCGCCGACCGCTCGCTGCGATCGACCACCGTCGGCCACAGCTCGCGCGGGTCGGTGCCCGCCTCCAGCGGATCGATCAGCTCCTGCACCAGCGTCGGCCGGCGCAGCGGCGCCAGGTACGGCGCGATGCCCAGGTCGTCCGCCGTGCCCGAGATGCGGTCGAGCAACCGCTCGATCCGCTCCGCCGCCGGCATCGAGCGGCGCAGCTCGAGGTCGATCAGCTCGCCTGACATGCCCCAGCGGATCGCCCGCCAGAAGTTCTCCTCGAGATCGCGCGCCGGATGGTCGGGCAGCGCCTCCCCGGCGTCGTAGCGGCGGGCGAAGTCCGCGGTCAGCGCCACCTGCAGGCCGGCCAGCGCGACCGACCGCGCGAAGTCCGGCTGCCCGTCGCAGATCCGCGTCTCGACCGTCGGGTACGCCTGATGGGGGCGCACGCTCCACCAGATCTCGGTGTGCTCGCGGATCGACCGCGTGTGCACCAGGAAGCGGACGAACTCGGCGTACTCGTTCCAGTCGGCGAACCCGTCCGGGATCCCGCAGCGGGGGAAGAACTTGGTGAAGATCTCGGTCCTGGTGGAGTGCAGGTAGGTGTACCTCCCCTCCAGCCACGGCGACGTGCTGGAAAGCGCCAGCAGCTCGGGCAGCACCGTGCGCAGCGCCCGGTGCACGGCGATCGCCCGGTCGGCGCCGTGGATACCGACGTGGACGTGGAGCCCGAAGGTGTTGTTGCGCCAGGCCACGTAGCGGAGCGTCGACTCGACGATGTGGTAGTGCGGGGTGTCGATCACCTCCTGATCCTGCCACCTCGACCATGGGTGGGTGCCGGCGGCACAGAGGCGGAACCCCTGCGCTGCGGCCACGTCGACCAGGTCGATGCGCCGCCGGGCCATCGCGTCGGCCGCCTCCGCGAAGGTCTCGCAGCGGCCGGTCTTGATCTCGATCTCGGAGCGGATCAGCTCGCCAGCCGTCATGCCCACCAGACCCGGCACGTCCGCAGCGGCGGCCGCCAGCCGGTCGTAGCCGGACGTCATCTCGAGCGTGGCCGGATCGAGGATCGCGAACTCCTCCTCGACCGCCATCGTGAGGTCGTCCGCCCCTTCGAACGCGAGGCGAGCCGCCTCGAGGGCCTCCAGCGGATCGCTGATCAGCGGCGAGTCACCCATCGGCGCGGGAACGATAACGGACCGTCAAGCACGGGGCGTTTGCCGCCGATGCACCGGGCATGACCGGCGGCGCGCGCCTCCACCTCTTCGTCCTCTGTCTGGCCGCGGCATGCGGCTGGCTGCTCGGCCTGGTGCTGCTGCCGCTGGCCGTCTGGGCCGCGCTGGAGCTTGTGTTCGCGCTCGCCGACGCCGCGCCCCGCCGGCAGCCCCACTTCTAGCTCGGCGAGCCATCGGGGCCTGACCCCGCTCTGACCCGGGTCTGACCCCCAGCCTGCTCAGACGGCCTTGCGGGCCAGCCCGCGGCGCTTCATGACGCCCCAGCGGGCCCTGCGCCCGGCGATCGCCTCGAGCAGCGCCCAGACCCGCCAGAGGGCGATCAGCTGCCGGTAGCCGAGCTGCTCGACCAGGCTGTAGACGACCAGCACGAACACCTGGGACACGCGTGGATAGCGGCGCAGCGACGCCTCCTCCAGCGCCAGCGCCGTGACCGACAGGAACAGGCCGAAGACCACCGAGACCAGGGCGAAGACGGCCAGGTACTGCACGCTGAGCATGCCCATCCACCAGCCGGCGACAACGGCAATCAGGCCGGTCAGCTCGATCACCGGGCAGCACCAGCGAGAGCTTGAGGTCGCTGGCCTCGGCGATCTGCAGCTGGTCGCGGACGCACCGCTCGACGACCCCGCGCAGGTCGGTCAGCTCGCGGCGCAGCACCATCTTGCCGCTCTCGACGCCAGACAGGGTGCAGCTTCCACGGTCTCGGCGCGCTGGCGGCGCAGGGCGCGAAGCAGCCGCTCCACGGTCACCAGGGTGGTGAAGCAGGCGCCGATCGCCAGCACGGACACGGCGATCAGCAGGCCCTGGCGGTCGAGCGACGTGGACGGCCCGGCGAACAGCGCAGCCAGCATGACGGCGATGCAGCCGGCGGCGGCGAACACGGACAGGCGGTAGAGCGCCTCGTCGCGGGGGATGACGCGGCCTCGGGGGGTCACCCGGGGCTCATCGGCGGTCGCGGCCGTGTCCTTAAGTCTTCTGAGTCCTGGTCGTACCGTTTGCAACTCGGGCCGGCACGGCCCGTACGGCACTACGACAGGTAGAAGTAGAGCGCGTACAGCAGCTGCTCGGCGGGGTTGCTGCGATGCACCGTCACGTCGGGCGGCGTGTCGATCAGCGCATCCGAGTAGCTGAACACGATCTTGACGCCGCCGTCGACCAGCGCGTTTGCGGCGCTCTGAGCCGATCCGGGTGGCACGGCGAGCACGCCGACGATGATGTTCTTGTCGCGGATCGCCTCGGTCAGGTCGTCCATCGACTGCACGGCCAGCTCGCCCACGGCGCTGCCGCGCTTGGACGGATCGGCGTCGAACACGCCGGCGATGTGGAAGCCGTGGTCGCCGAAGATGTTGGACGACGCAATCGCCTGGCCCAGCTGGCCGGCGCCCACCAGCGCGATGTTGTGCTGCCCGGAGGTGCGCAGGATCTTGCGGATCTCCGAGATCAGGAAGTCGATGTTGTACCCCACCCCGCGCTTGCCGAACTTGCCGAAGCCCGACAGGTCGCGACGGATCTGGGTGGCGTTCACGTGGGTGTACTCGCCGATCTCCTGGGAGGAGATCGAGTCACGGCCCTGCTTCTTCGCTTGCGTAAGCACCTGCAGATAGCGCGAGAGGCGGGCTGCGACGCCGACGGTCAGGCGCTCAGGAGCCAACGATTCCCCCTTGGTGGCGGTAGCTTGTGACACAGTGCCGATCAGTGTAGCGACGGCCTGGGAAGCAGGCTCCGCTTGCCGTGGGTGACCGGTTTCAGGCGGTGGATTGTGACTCTGCGGCGATCACCCGCCTGCGGAGCTCCGCCGGGTCGACCTGGTACTTGAACGCCCGCCGCCCGGCGATCGTGACAAGCGGGATCTCGTGCCGGTGCCGGCGTTCGAGCTCCTCGTCCCCGCTGATGTCGACGGTGCGCAGCCGGTAGCCGAGCACCTCCGCCTGCGACTCGAGCATCCGCTTGGCGTCGATGCACAGCCCGCAGTCCGGCGCGCTGTAGAGGACGACCTCGACGCTCATGCCGCACGCGACGCGTACGCGTCGCGGTCGAGATAGTCCGGGAACGCGATCGGCTGTGTGAACCTGGCGGCCGACGCGATCATCGCCGCGTTGTCGGAGCACAGCTCGGGCGGCGCCAGCGCCAGGCGCACGCCCTCGTCCGCGCACGCCCCATCGAACGCCGCGCGCAGCGCGCCGTTGCGGGCGACTCCACCGACGACGGCCAGGGTGTCCCGGCCGGTGGCGCGCACGGCCTCCATCGTCCGGCCGACCAGCGACCGGATGATCGCCCGCTGGTAGGACGCGGCCAGGTCGGCGCCGCCGTGCCCGTCGCGGACGGCGTACAGGAGCGCCGTCTTGAGGCCGCTGAACGAGAAGTCGTGGCCCGGCGAGCCGAGCATGGCGACCGGCAGCCGGTGCCGCTCCGGGTCGCCCTGCGCCGCCAGCCGCTCCAGCTCCGCGCCGCCCGGGTAGCCGAGGCCCAGCAGACGGGCGCCCTTGTCGAACGCCTCCCCGGCGGCGTCGTCCAGCGTCGTGCCGATCACCCGGTAGCCGGCGCGGTCGTCGACCTCCGCCAGCAGCGTGTGGCCGCCGGACGCCAGCAGCACCAGGAACGGCGGCTCCAGCGGCTGCGGCTGCAGGTAGAGCGCCGCGATGTGGCCGTGCAGGTGGTCGACGGGGACGAGCGGCAGCCCGCGCGCGAAGGCGATCGCCTTGGCGCTGGCCAGCCCGACCAGCAGCGCGCCGATCAGGCCCGGCCCCTCGGTCACCGCCACCGCATCGAGGTCGTCGAGGCTCGCGCCGGCGTCCGCCAGCGCTCGCTCGACGACGGGCACGGTGAGCTCGAGGTGACGGCGCGACGCGACCTCGGGCACGACGCCGCCGTACGGTGCGTGCAGCTCCGCCTGCGACGCCACCACGCTCGCAAGGATCGAGCCCTCCGCATCGACGACCGCCGCGGCCGTCTCGTCGCAGGAGGTCTCGAGGGCGAGGATCATCCGTCCCGCCACATGATCAGGGCGTCCTCGCGGTTGTCCGTGTAGTAGCCGCGCCTGATCCCGGTCTCGACGAAGCCGAGGCTGGCATAGAGGTGGATCGCGCTGTCGTTGGTGACGCGAACCTCCAGCGTGTAGCCGCGCTCGGCGTCGTCCTCGGTGCGCTCGAACAGCTCCTCCAGCAGGGTGCGTGCAACGCCCCGCCCGCGATGGGCCGAGTCCACCGCGATGTTCATCACGTGCCAGGCGTCGACGTAGCGGGCGACGATCACGTAGCCCAGCATGTCCTCGCCCTGGAAGGCGCCGAGGCAGATGCCGTTCGGCTTGGCCAGCTCGCCCGCGAACATCGACCGCGACCAGGGTGTCGGGTAGGCCCGCCGCTCGATCCGCTCGATCGAGTCGAGGTCGGAGCTGCGCAGCGCGCGGATCTCGACGGCGGTCATCATGGGGCGGCCCTCCCGGCGAGCACCCGGTCGGCGTCCGGCGAGCGGACGTACAGCGGCGCCGGCTCCCCCGCGGCCGGTAGCAGCCGGGCGTGGTGACGCGCCCAGGGAACGTGCAGCGTGGACGTGTCGGCCGGGATGTCGAAGCCGGCCAGCCCCTCGCGGTAGCGGAGGGCGCCATCGCCGGCGATCCGCGCGCCCGTGGGTGCGAGCGCCGCCAGCGCCTCCGGCGCGTAGGCGGCGAGCGGCACTCCGGCGCCGGCGGCGAAGACCTCGCCGCGGCGGGCGTCCACACAGGCGACGTCGACGCCGTCGCCCTGGAGCAGGGCGTCCAGCGTCCCCACGC
>DATLLN010000272.1:0-2302 GCA_035537835.1 Gaiellales bacterium | reverse complement strand
GGTCAAGCGCGAGGCCGTCGCGCTGGTCACGCCGACGACCGTGCTCTGCATCGGCGGCACGCCGGACAAGCCGTACCAGCCGGACGCATAGCCGCTCGGGTCAGCTGCGGCGGAAGCGCGACTTCCAGCTGCCGGGGCTTCCGTCGGACGGATCCTCGTCCGCCCGCGCTGCCTGCCGTAGCGAGCCCAGGTCGAGCGTCGTCGCCGGCCGGGCCGGCTCCGACCTGCCGCCGGACAGGATGCGCTCGATACGCGCCTCGCTCTCGGCGTCCAGGTCGAGGAAACGGCAGCCCACGATCATGTGGCCGGGCGCCTGCGCCGGCCGCAGCGAGGCGACGCGCACCTCGCCGTTGATCTCGTCGGCGAAGAAGCGGCCGTGGAACATCAGCCGGTCGTGGATCCGCAGCACCCGCCGGGTGGCGAATGCGACGCCGCTCTTGGACAGATCCTCGAGCGAGCCCTCGACGCGGTCGCCGTCCACGACGTCCCGGCAGCTGACCGCGACCAGCCAGGCCACGCCGCCGATCGGCACGCGCTGGTCGGCGCGGCGCGAGGCGTCGACGTCCACCTGGAGTACGCGCAGGGAGATCATGGCCAGGTCGGGCGAGTGGTAGGTGGCGTTGTCGATCACCATCGACAGCTCCCACGGCGTCCCGTCCTCGTCGATCACGCGGCCCGTCACCTGCATGCCGCTGGCGACGCTGAGACGCGGGGCGGTGGCATCGGCCCGGCGGCCGTCCACCGAATCGACGCGGACGCGAACGTACGCGCCGGAGGAGATCTCGAGCTCCGCTTCGCCTGGGGCGAGCAGCAGAGCCAGGGCGTCCTCGGGGGACAGGGGGGTCATGTCCGCAATATCGGCGCGGAGGCAGGGATCCTTTACCTCGGCGGTGAACGTGCCGATCAGATGATCATGCGACGACTAACCGCGGCCGCCATGGCCCTCAGCCTGCTCGTCGCCGCCGCGTGCGGCGGCGGCTCCTCCGGCGGCTCGTCCGCCGGCGCCACCTCCAGTTCGTCCTCGCCGAGGATGGAGCTGATCAGCTCGGCGACGAAGACCCGCGACGCGGGCTCGGCGCGGTTCGCGATGCGGATGTCCGTCTCCGCGAACTCGGTCAAGGTGATGACGATGACCGGCACCGGCGTGACCGGTTTCCAGCCGCCGGCGGCGCAGATCGCGATCCGCTTCTCAGGCGACCAGGCGCTCGGCGCGGTGAACGGCATGACCATGACGGAGCGCGTGGTCGACGGCGCGGTCTACATCCAGTCGCCGCTGTTCGCCGGCCTGACCGGATCCGGCAAGCAGTGGGTGAAGGTCGATCTCGGCGACCTCGGCGCCGGCGGCCCCACGGATCTGGGCACCGGCCAGAGCGATCCGACCAAGATGCTCGACTACCTGCGCGGCCTGTCCTCGGGCGTCACCCGGGTCGGGTCGGACGACGTGCGCGGCGTCCAGGCGACGCACTACCACGCCGAGACCAGCCTGCAGAAGGTGCTGGCGAGCCTGCCGGCGTCGCAGCGGCGGAGCTTCGAGGCGATCGTCAAGAGCTACGGCTCGGCGTCGATCCCGATCGACATCTGGGTCGACGGCGACGGCCGCATCGTGCGCATGGTGACCGCGACGAGCCTCGACGTGAACGGCCAGTCGGTGCAGTCCGACGTGCAGGTCGACTACTTCGACTTCGGCGTGCCGGTCGACGTGACGGCGCCGCCGGCCGGTCAGGTCGCCGACCTCGGCGGGCTCGGCAACACGCTCGGCGCGAGCTAGCCGCGACTCAGCGCGTTGATGCGCACGGCGTCATCGCCCCGATCGGGCACGCCGTCACGCTGCGGTCGCCGCCGGTCGGATCCAGCATGGCCGACCGCACGTCGGTCCAGCCCGCCTTGCGCCGCTCGTGCCACTGCACGGTGGTCCACCCGGGCCACGAGTAGCCGGACGTCGCGCTCACCTGGCCGGCGCCCGCCAGCGAGATGCCCATCGCGCCGACCTTCTCGGTCGTGACCACGCCGGACGCGCCGACGCGGTAGACGAGGTGGCTGGACGGGTCGGCGAAAGTCAGCAGCATCCAGGGGATGCGGATGTCGACCACATCGCCGTGCGCGCGCACCAGGTTGGTCGGCTCGGCCCAGTCCCCTCAGGGGAACGTCCCGACGTCGACCAGCTCCGTCGGGTACACCCGATGCTCGGGACGGATCAGCGTGGGCCGGTTCAGGATCAGCCGCGGCGAGTCCCACACGCCGCTCCCCTGCTCGAGGTGGGCGCGGTGCATGGGGACGAAGCGGCGGGCGATGCCGTACTGCC
>DATLLN010000271.1:0-18923 GCA_035537835.1 Gaiellales bacterium | reverse complement strand
GGCGGGATGGCCGGCGTGGAGCACGGACAGGGCGACGGTGCGCACGGCGTCGTCGCCGCTCGAGGCGATCACCCGGCCGTGGCCGTCGTGGTGGGAGACGACGGCGACCGCCGTCGCGTCCACCAGCATCCGCACGCTGTCGGCGACGTGCTCGGCGACGCCGGCCGTGGACGGCTCGGACGCCGCGCGGGTGGCGATCTCGAGCAGCGCCTTGGAGACGGCGGCGGACCGCCGCTCCGCCTCCAGCAGCCGGGCGTTCTCGAACGCCACGGCGGCCTGTGCCGCCAGCAGCTCGAGCAGCCGCACGGAGAGCGTCGAGAACTGGTTCTTGCCCAGCTTCGACAGCACGATCACGCCGATCGTGCTGCGCTCGAAGCGCATCGGCACGGCGACGATCGACTCCTCGATGTCGTCCGTCCCCTCCACGTCCTCGGCGAACTCGCAGTCCTGCGCGTCGCCGATGTTCAGCGTCTGGCCGCGCTGCGCGGCCGTCCCAGTGATCCCCTCCCCCATCTCACATCGCAGCGCGTCGAAGGTCTGCCCCGCGTACTCCTTGAGGTTCAGTGTGCCACCGAAGGCAACGGGCTCCAGGGTGCGGTGCCCCTCGAGCAGATAGACGCGCGCGTTGTGGTAGTCGATCATCGTCCGCAGCTCGGAGACGATCGTCGTCCCGATCTGGCTGACGTCGTTCAGCCGGTTGAGCTTGCCGGCCAGCGCCCCCAGCAGCTTCAGCTGGTTCAGCGACTCGAGCTCGCGGCGCCGGTTCGTCGCGTAGGCCTGCGACTTGCGGGCCGCGGCGACGCGCGCCGAGAAGCCCGCCGTCCGGTCCTTGCCCCACTCCTTCGCCGCGTACAGCGCATCGTCGGCGGCCGTGTACAGCTCGCTCGGGCTGGACCCGTCCTTGGGAAACGTCGCGACGCCGCAGGAGACGGTCATCGGCCGCACCGCGTGCATCTCGCGCACCCGCTGGACGATCCGGTCGGCGACGCGCTCGGCCGCCTGCTTGCCGGTCTCGGGCAGCAGGATCGTGAACTCCTCGCCGCCGATCCGGAACGCGGCGTCGATGTCGATGCGAAGCCCCTCGGCGGCGACGTCGGCGACCATGCCGAGCACGGTGTCGCCCTCCTGGTGCCCATGCACGTCGTTCAGCTGCTTGAAGTCGTCGAGGTCGAAGACGATCAGCGACAGCTCCCGCTTGTAGCGCGCCGCCCGCTCCAGCTCGGCCCGCAGCCGCTCGTGGAACATGCGGTGGTTGTAGAGGCCGGTCAGGTGGTCGGTCTGCGCCTCCTGCTGGAGCCGCTCGCGGATCTCCGTGTTGTCGAGCGCCAGCGCGGCCATCTCGGCGAACCGGCAGATCAGGTCGAACTCGAGCTCCGAGAAGGCGACGTCTTCGCCCAGCCGGGAGATGTTGAGCGTGCCGATCGGCTGGTCGCGCACCAACAGCGGCACGATCACCAGCGACTCCGGCTCCCACTCGGTGCCTGGCACCAGCTCGCCGCCCTCGACCTGGTCGGCGCGGTCGAGGTTGATCGGCCGGCGCTCGTCCACCGCGCGCCCCGTGAACCCGGTGCCCAGCGGGAAGGGGTGATCCTCCAGGTGCGTCTCGAACCGGTCGACGACGTGCAGCGGGTTGAACTGCCCGCGCGCCTGGTCGATCCGGTAGATCGTCAGCACGTCGTACGGAACGAGGCGCTTCAGCTCACGCGTGATGCGCGTCAGGAGCTCGTCCCGGCTCGCCGAGCCGATCAGCATCCTGGTCACATCGTGCAGGGTCTGGTACGACGCGAGCAGCCCGCCGGACGGGCCCGCATCAGAGCTGGAGCGCTCGAGCACATGTCCTCCGTAAGAGAGGTGGGACGGCGCATTGGGGTCGATGCGCCAATCTCAGTGTCCGCTCGCGGCGCCAATGAGCCCACCCCCGGACGGGGGATCTCACTCTGCAGAATCGCGTATGAAGGCCGCGACGGTGACGACCGTGACCACGAGCGTCGCCGCGATGGCAACGTGCACGGCGATCACGCCCCACGGCAGACCGTTGCGGTACTGGTACTCGCCGACCGCGAGCTGGCACAACGTGAGCACGACGCCCGCGACGGACAGCCGCTGCGGCACCGAGCCGCGCGCCTTGCGCCACAGCCAGACGGCGACGACCACGAACAGCGTCGAGAAGATCACGGCCGCACGCACGTGCACCCAGGCGGCGTCGTGGAAGTCACCCAGCCGCTCGATCGGCTTGTCCGTGCTGCCGGCGTGCGGCCCCGCGGCCGTGACGAACGCGCCGGTGGTGACCAGCACCAGGCAGGCGGCGACGGCAGTCCACGCGGCGACGCCGACGCGCGGCACGTGCAGCGGCCGCGGCTCGCCGCCGTGGGCCAGCCGCCACGCGCGGACGGTCACCCAGGTCGAGGCCGCGACCACCGCCATGGCCAGCAGGAAGTGACTCATCACCAGCAGCGGGTGCAGGTCGAAGGCGACGGTCAGCGCGCCCAGCGGCACCTGCGCGACGGTTCCGGCGGCGGCCAGCGCAGCCGCTCGCGCGACACCGCGGTTCAGTCCCGGCACGCGGTAGGCCATGATCGCCGTGGCCACCGAGGCGAGCATCGCGACGCCGGAGATCACACGGTTGGTGAACTCGATGACGGCGTGGTACGACGCGGACGGCACCAGCTGGTTCGCCTCGCAGGTCGGCCAGTGCGGGCAGCCCAGCCCCGACGCCGTCAGCCGCACCAGGCCGCCGGTCGTCACCACCAGCCAGAGCAGCGCCAGGGTGACCAGTGCAGCGGTCTGGAAACCGCGTGCGGACACCGCCGCCGAGCGGATCCGCGCCAGCGAGCTTACGGCCGTCGCCATTGGCTCCGAGTGTAGATCGGCCGGTCGGCCGCTCCGAGCACCTCGGACGGGCCGCGCAGCCGGGTCGCCAGCACGGCCGCCGCCCGCGAACAGTCGAGCGCGCAGTTGCGCGGCCGCCGCACGGGCAGGTCGGCGCTGAGAGCGGGCCGCAGCCGCTCGCGGTCGAGCCCGGCGGCGCCGGCCACCAGCTCGGCGAACCGGTACCGGCTGACGGTCTCCGCCCCGGCGACGTGCAGCGGCCCGCGCAGGTCGCCGTCCAGCAGCTCGAGCAGCGCGGCGGCGAGATCGCCGACCGCGATCGGGCACCGCAGCTCGTCCGTGAAGAAGCCGACATTGACGGTGCCGGCGATCGCGTCGGCGACCAGCCGCTCGTGCGCCCCGGGCTGTGGGCCGGCGTAGAGCAGCGACGTGCGCACGAGCAGGGCGGCCGGGTGCTCCGCCGCAACCGCTCGCTCGGCCGCCAGCTTCGACTCGCCGTAGGGCGTTACCGGCGCCGGCTCGTCGTCCTCGCGGTACGCGCCATCCTTGCCGCCGTCGAACACGAAGTCGGTCGAGAGGTGCACCAGCCGCGCGCCGGCCGCGGAGGCCGCCCGGGCGACGTTGGCCGACCCGGCGACGTTGACGTCCGCCATGTCCGGGCCGGACTGCAGGTAGGCGGTGTGCACGATGGCGGCCGGCCGGATCTCGCCGACCAGCCGCCCGACCGCGGCCGCGTCGCGCACGTCGAGCACCGGGCCGTCGCCCGCCGACGCGAACCGCGTGCCCGTGGCGTCCCATCCGCCCGCCGGCGCGCGCCGCACCAGCTCGCTGCCCAGGTACCCGCTGCCACCGGTGATCAGCAGTCGCACGAGCGGGAGCATATGAGTAGGCTGGTCGCCCGTGGACCGCCCCGCTCCCGTCCCCGACCTCGACTGGGCGCCAGACCGCGCCCGAGAGTTCACCGGTCGGATGCTCGACCTGTGGGTCGAGCTGCTCGAGCGGCTGCCCTCGCTGCCGGCGGCCCGCGGGGAGCCGGCCGACGCGGTCTCGCGCGCCATGGCATGGCCGCTTCCGGAGCAACCGTTGGCCGACGAGCAGATCGTCGAGCTGCTGCGCGGGCTGGTCTTCGAGCACTCCAGCTACCCCGGCCATCCGGGCTTCATGGCGTACATCTCCGGAGGCGGCACGGTGCCCGGCGCCGCGGCCGATCTGCTGGCGGCCGGCCTCAACCCCAACTGCGGCGGCTGGGTGCTCTCACCGGCGGCCAGCGAGCTGGAGCTCCACCTGATGCGGATGTTCGCCCGGCGGTTCGGGCTACCCGAGGGCTCAGGGGGGCTGATGACCACCGGCGGAGCGACGTCCAACTTCACGGCCCTGAAGGCCGCCCGCGACGCGGGCGCGCCGGGGTCGGTGCGCCGCGACGGGCTGGGCGGCGCGCGGATGACGATGTACGCGTCGACCGAGGCCCACGCGACCAACGTCGAGGCGGCCGACCTGCTGGGCATCGGCGAGTCGGCGGTGCGTGCAGTCGCGACCGACGAGCGGCTGCGGATGCGCGTCGATGCGCTGGAAGCTGCGATCGCCGCGGACCTGGCCGACGGCGCGGTGCCATTCGCCGTCGTCGCCAGCGCGGGCACCACGGGCACCGGCGCGATCGACCCGCTGGCGGAGATCGCCGATGTGGCGGAGCGGCACGGCATGTGGCTGCACGTCGATGCGGCATACGGCGGCGCGGCCGCGTTCGCTCTCGACCTGGCGCCGCTGCTGGCCGGCATCGAGCGCGCACACTCGATCTCGTTCGACCCGCACAAGTGGCTGTACACGCCGCAGTCCAGCGCCTGCCTGCTCGTCCGCGACGTCGCCGTGCTCGAGCGCAGCTTCGGCGTCGAGGCGGCATATGTCCGCGAGGACGCCGCGCTGTCGGGGATGGGCACCAACATCGGCGCCCTGGGGCCGCAGTGGTCGCGATCGTTCATGGCGCTCAAGGTCTGGATGTCGCTGGCCGCCCACGGCCTCGACGCGTACGGCCGGCGGATCAGCCACGACGTCGAGCTGGCCCGATACCTGCATGCCGAGGCCGCCCGCCGCCCCGACTTCGAGCCGGCCGGCGAGGTGTGCCTGGCGATCGCCTGCTTCCGCTACGTCCCGCCCGGCCTGCCCGAGGGCCCGCAGCGCGAGCCCTACCTGAACGCGCTCAACGAACGGCTGATGACGGCGCTGCGGATGGACGGCCGGGCATTTCCGACGAACGCGGAGCTGAGCGGCACGTATGTGCTGCGCGCGTGCATCGCCAGCTTCCGCACGGAGGCCGACGACATCGACCGGATGCTGGACGCGGCATCCGAGCTGGGCGCCGCGCTGGACGCCCAGCTGCGCCCGGCATGATCCGGCCGCTCACCGCGGACGACGCCCAGGCGTGCGACGCGATCATCGCCGGGCTGCCCGAATGGTTCGGCCTGGACGAGGGCATTGCCGAGTGCGCCGCCGCCGTGCGCATCCAGCGCGGGCTGGTCGCCGAGGCGGACGGCGCCGTCGTCGGGTTCGTCACCCATCGCCTGCACTATCCGCAGGCCGGGGAGCTGACCTGGCTGGCCGTTGCCCGGGGTGCGCAGCGGCAAGGCCACGGGCGCGAGCTGGTCGAGGCGCTGGCCGGTGAGCTGGCCGGGGCCGGCGTCCGCCACCTGACGGTGCGGACGCTCTCCAATCGCAGCGACGATGAGCACTACGCGCGGACGCGGGCCTTCTACCGGGCGACCGGCTTCGTGCCGCTGCTCGACCTCCCCGAGCTGTGGGATGCCGAGAACCCGGCGATGGTGTTCGTCCGCGATCTAGACTCACCCTCATGACTACGACCACCAGCACCCAGACGCAGGATCCGGCCGAGCTCTTCTCCCGCCTCGGCATCGAGTTCGAGGGCGGCGACCTCGAGGTTCGCTCGCCGATCACCGGCGAGCCGATCGCCCAGATCCACAGCACCACCGAGGCTGAGGCCGAGGCGGCGATCGCCCGCTCGGTCGAATGCTTCCGCGTCTGGCGCGACGTGCCGGCGCCGAGGCGCGGCGAGCTGGTGCGGCTGCTCGGCGAGGAGCTGCGCCGGGAGAAGGAGACGCTGGGTGCGCTGGTCACGCTCGAGGCCGGCAAGATCACCCAGGAGGGCCTGGGCGAGGTGCAGGAGATGATCGACATCTGCGACTTCGCGGTCGGCCTCTCCCGCCAGCTCTACGGCCTGACCATCGCGTCCGAGCGCCCGGGCCACCGGATGGCCGAGTCGTGGCACCCGCTGGGCCCGGTCGGCGTGATCACCGCGTTCAACTTTCCGGTCGCCGTCTGGAGCTGGAACTCCGCGCTGGCATTCGTCTGCGGCGACCCCGTGCTGTGGAAGCCGTCGTCGCGGACGCCGCTGACGGCGCTCGCCTGCCGGTCGCTGCTGCTGCGCGCCGCCGAGCGCTTCGGCGACGCGCCGGACGGCCTGCTCGAGGTGCTGATCGGCAGCACCGGCCGCGTTCTGGTCGACGACCCGCGCGTGCCGCTGGTGTCGGCGACCGGCTCGACGGCGATGGGCCAGAACCTCGCCCCGCGCGTCGCGTCGCGCCTCGGCCGCTCGCTGCTCGAGCTGGGCGGCAACAACGCGATGATCGTCACGCCGACGGCCGACCTCGACCTGGCCGTGCGCGCGATCGTCTTCTCGGCGGTCGGCACCGCCGGCCAGCGCTGCACCAGCCTGCGCCGGCTGATCGTCCACGAGGACGTCGCCGACGGACTGCTCGAGCGGCTGGAGCGCGCGTACGCCAGCGTCAAGGTCGACGATCCGCGCGAGCCGGGGACGCTGTGCGGGCCGCTGATCTCGACGTCCGCGTTCGACGACATGCAGGCCGCGCTCGATCGCGCGCGCTCGGACGGCGGTACGGTGATCGGCGGGGAGCGGGTGCTCGACGACCGCTGGCCTGACGCCCGCTACGTCCGCCCGGCGATCGTGCGGATGCCCGAACAGACCGACGTCGTCCGCGAGGAGACGTTCGCCCCGCTGCTCTACGCGCTCACCTACGGCGAGATGGACGAGGCGATCGCTCTCCACAACGACGTGCCCCAGGGCCTGTCGTCGTGCATCTTCACGAGCGACCTCCGGGAGAGCGAGCGGTTCCTGTCGGCCGCCGGCTCGGACTGCGGCATCGCCAACGTCAACATCGGGCCCAGCGGCGCCGAGATCGGCGGCGCATTCGGTGGCGAGAAGGAGACGGGCGGCGGCCGCGAGTCCGGCTCGGACGCGTGGAAGGCGTACATGCGCCGGCAGACGGCGACGGTCAACTACTCGACCGACCTGCCGCTCGCCCAGGGCATCCACTTCGACGTGTAGGGCTAGCCAGACGCCGGAAGCGGCCGGCGCACCGCCGTCACCGTGAACCAGGCGGCCGGTACTGCCGCGATCGCCATCGCCCCCACGCCGAGCGCGATCGCGCCCATCTGCGAGTAGATGACGCCGCCGGCCAGCGCGAATCCGGCGCCGGTCAGTCCCGAGACGAGATCGGTGAACCCGAGCAGCTTGCCGCGCTCGGCGGGCAGCGCGATGTCCGTCAGTTCCGCAGCGGCCGCCACGAACGCCACGTTCCAGCCGATCCCCAGGCCGAACAGGCAGACACACGACGCGGCGACGCTGTGCGCCCAGCCGATCCCGGCCGCGGACACCGCCTCGACCAGCAGGCCGCCGATCAGCGCCGGGCGCCGGCCCATGTCGTCCACGAACCGGCCGACGACCAGCACCAGCGCGTACATGCCGACGATGTGGGCGCTGATCACGGTGAACACGTCGGCCTGCGGGTGGCCGTTGCCGACCACGACGTAACCGGCCAGGTTCATCACCGAGACCATCACCGAGAAGCTGGCCACCGCGGCCACCACCGCGACGATCGCCCCCGGGCGGCGCAGGATCTCGGCCAGCGCCGCCGGCTCCGCGCGCGGCGCCGACCCGTGGTGGCGCTCGGCGAACACGCTCGGATCGGGCTTCACCTGGAGCACGATCAGCGTCCCCAGCACCATGATCGCGCCGGCCGCCAGGTACGGGATGACCAGCGATCCGGAGTCCAGCGTCTTGCCCTCAAGCAGCGGCCGGAACACCAGCGGGCCGAGCGCCGCGCCGAACAGCGAGCCGAACAGCACCAGCGAGATGCCGCGGCCGCGCCTCGCGGGCGGATACAGGTCGGCTGCCGCGACCCGCGCCAGCAGCACGGTGCCGCTGGAGACGCCGATCAGCATGAACCCGGGGATCACCAGCAGCCAGGTCTCGGCGGCCGAGCCGGCCGCCGCCAGCACGCAGCCGGCGACGCCGCAGAGGCAGCCCGCTGCCAGCACCGGCACCCGGCCGCGCCTGTCCATCGCCCGTCCGGCCGGCAGGGCGGCCAGCGCCGCCGACGCCAGGAACACCGCCGGGCCCAGCCCGAGGATCGACTCGATGCCCGTGACCAGGACGAGCGTGATCGTCGCCACCGCGACGACCAGCTGCAGCATCCCGGAGAGGCACGTCAGGGTCGCCGCCAGGAGCGCGGTCGAGCGGCGGACGATGTGCGGCTCGATCACCGCGCCATCATGCCAGACGGCCTGGCCCGTCCGGCCGGCCGCAGGCGGCGCGCCTCGACGGCGATGAACACCGCGAAGAACACCGCCGTCGAGGTCAGCACGATGGCGCCGCCGGAGGCGACGGCCCACCAGAACGAGATGTACAGCCCCACCACTCCCTCGATCGCGCCCAGCGCCGCGGCCGTCACCTGCATCACCACCAGCCGGTTCGTCACCAGCCGGGCCGTCGCCGCGGGCGTGACCAGCATCGCCAGCACCAGGATGTTGCCGATGGCGCGCAACGAGACGACGATCGCCAGCGTGATCAGCGCCAGCAGGACGAGGTCGAGCACGAACACCGGGTAGCGCATCGCCTGCGCCATCTCGCGGTCGAACGCGATCAGCGAGAACTCCTTGTTGAACAGGAAGACCGCGCCGACCACCACCAGCGTCGCCGCGCCCGCCATCGCCAGGTCGGACGCGCTGACACCGAGGATGTTGCCGAACAGCAGCTCGGCCACGTCCTTCTGGTACGTCGCCAGGCTCGACACCAGGACGACGCCCAGCGCGAACATGCCGGCGAACAGGATGCCGATGGCGGTGTCCTCCGAGACGCGGCGGCCGCGGCTGATCACGGCGATTCCCAGCGCCGTGATCAGGCCCACGATCAACGCGCCCAGCAGGATGCTGCGGCCGGCGGCGAAGGCGATCACGATGCCGGGGAACACGGCGTGGGTCAGCGCGTCGCCGATGAAGGCGAGACCGCGCAGCACCACGTAGCTGCCGAGCACGCCCGAGGCGACGCCGGTCAGCAGCACGGCGACCAGGGCGCGCTGCATGAACTCGAACTGAAGCGGGTCGGTCAGGTAGTGCATCAGTGCTCGTGGTGCCCCTCGGGCGCGAGGATCCGGACGCCGCCGACGTCGAGCACCGACGCCCCGTAGGCGGCGGCCAGGCACTCCGGGTTGAGCGTCTCCCGCGGCGGCCCGAACGCGCAGACGCGCCCGGCCAGCAGGCAGAGCAGGTCGCAGCGCTCGGCAGTCCACGACAGGTCGTGCGTGGAGATGACCGCGCTGCGCCCTTGCTCGCGCAGCCGGTCGAGGGTCTCCGTGAACAGCGCCTCGGTCGCGGCGTCGGCGCCGGACAGCGGCTCGTCCAGCAGCACCAGGCTCGAGTCCTGCATCAGCGCGCGGGCGAGCAGCACCCTCTGGCGTTGGCCGCCCGAGAGCTCGCCGACCTGGCGGCGGGCGAGGCCGTCCATGCCGACCCCGGCGAGCGCGTCCATGGCCCGGCCGCGCTCCGTCCGCGACGGGCGGCGCAGCCACCCGGCCCGGCGGTACGAGCCCTGCAGCGCGACCTCGAGAGCGTCCAGCGGAAAGTCCCATGCGCCGGGCCCCAGCTGCGGCATGTAGCTCGCGGTGCCGCCCAGCTCGATCGTGCCCGACGCGGCCGGCAGCATGCCGACGATCGCCCGCAGCAGCGTCGTCTTGCCGGCGCCGTTGGGGCCGACCAGGCCGACCACGGCGCCCCGCGGCACGTCCAGCGTGACGTCGTCGAGCACGCGCCGCTCGCCCAGGTCGACGGACAGGCCGCAGGTGCGTAGCGCGAGCTCAGCGTCCATCGGCCGCGCACGTGGAGCACCGTGCGGGGAGCGAGCCGAGCGCCTCGTCGGCCAGCTCGAACCCGGCCGCCTCCACCGCGGTGCGCACAGGCTCGAGCGCGCACCCCTCGAGCGTCGCCGTGGCCCCGCAGTCGACGCAGACGACGTGGTGATGGTGGCCGGCTGCCGTGCAGAACACGTAGGTCGCCTCGCCGCCGCGCGTCCCGGCCTCCTCGACAAACCCCTCCTCGCGCCACCGGTCGACGGCCCGGTAGGCGGTGGTCAGACCGAGCGTCGGCTGGGCCTCGCGTGCGCTCCGGTGCAGCTCGGCCACCGTGAACGCACGGCCCATCTCCCGGCCGGCGCGCAGCAGCACGGCGCGGTTCTTGCGGTTCCGTCCAAGCTCCTCCATCGCTGCAGCGTACTGAAGATGGGGGTGAGAGTCAAAGTACGGAAATGAAAACTTGTTTCACTCATGCTACCCTCGGGCGGTGAACCGCATCCTGCTGACCTGTCTCTGCGCGCTCGCGATGGCCGGCTGCGGCACGACGACGATCGGTTCCTCCGCGGGGCCGGACCAGATCACGGTGGTCGCGACGACGACGCAGATGCAGGATCTCGTCCACAACGTCGGCGGCTCGCACGTGCACGTCGTCGGCGTGCTCGAGCCGAACGTCGACCCCCACGACTTCTCACCCACCCCGCAGGACGCCGTCGCGCTGGCCGGCGCCGACCTGGTGGTCGAGTCAGGCGTCGGCGTGGACGCCTGGGCCCAGGAGCTGATCTCCGACGCCGGCGTGGACGCTCCCACGTTCGTCGCGTCGGCAGGCCTGCCGCTGCGGGCCGGCGACTCCGCGGAACCCGACGGCGATCCGCACTGGTGGCACGACCCGACGCTGTTCGAGCGGGCGGCGACGGCGCTCGCGGCGGGGCTGGCCGGGGTCGACCCCAAGCACGGCGCCGACTACCGGGCGAACGCCGAGCGCTACGTCGGCGAGCTGCGCCGGATGGACGCCCGCAACCGGCGGCTGATCGCCTGCGTGCCGGCCGCCGAGCGGAAGCTGGTGACGAACCACGACGCGTTCGGCTACTTCGCCGCGCACTACGGCCTGACGGTGGTCGGCTCGGTGATCCCCTCCCTGTCCACGGCCGCCCAGCCGAGCGCGCAGCAGGTCGCGGCGCTGATCGAGCGGATCCAGCAGCAGCACGTCCGGGCGATCTTCACCGAGTCGTCGATCAACCCGCAGCTCGAGCAGCAGATCGGCCGCGAGGCCCGCGTCAAGGTCTACGCGAACCTCTACGGCGACACGCTCGGCACGAGCGGCTCGCCGGGCGCGACCTATATCGGCATGGAGAGATCGAACGTCCAGAACGTCGTGACCGGGCTGCTGGGCCACGCCCCAAACGCCGGGACGTGCTGAGCCCGCCGGTCGATCCAGGGGATCTGGACGTTCGGGCGGAGCACCGGGAGCGGCGGCTCCGCGGGCACGCGGGCGACCTGCGCAACGTTGATCAGATCGATGGCGGGAGTGATCGGCGGCGCCGGCACGGCCAGCGTGGCGATCATCGAGCTGGCCCGGAGCAACGAGATCTGCAGCGCCCGCTCGCGCGCGATCCGATCCGCCTCCAACTCCCGCTGCAGCTCCGCCCGGCTGAGGCGGTGCGCGGTGCGAATCGCATGCCGCGCCTCCTTCAGCCCGAACACGAGCTTCGAGCCGTGCGGGCCGTCCTTCCACAGCGTGCCGAACCCGTCCCACGGCGTGTCGGACAGCGGCACCAGTTCGACCAGCGCACCGCGGTGTGGAGCGACAACGACCTTGCCGCGGCCGACGAACATGCCGACGTGATACGGCTCGCCGGTCGGCGCTCCCAGGAACACCAGGTCGCCGGGGTGCAGGTGGCTGCGCTTGATCGGCTTCGCCAGGTACCAGAGCACCGCGGCGGTGGGTCGGCCGGGGAGCGTGAACCCGGCGGCGTCGTACGCGTAGTCGACCAGGCCTGAGCAGTCGAAGCCGCCCTCGGCGCGGCTCTCGCCGCCCCAGATGTAGGGCCAGCCGAGCTGCGCGGCTGCGGCCAGGATCACCGAGGCGCGGGCCTTGGTGGTGTTCGACGTCGACGGGAACAGCGGGTTGTGGGTGATCTCGATCGGCGCCTGGTGATGCTTGTGCTTGTGATGGTGCTGCTGCTGGTGGTGGTGATGCTTGCCGCCGCCCTGACCATGGTGCTTGCCACCGCCGTCATGGGTGCCGCCGTTGCCCCCGCCGCCCTGCGATCCGCCGCCGCCGGGATCGGGATGGCCTTCACCGCCGCCTGTGCCGCCTCCGCTGGCGCCGCCACCGCCCGGCTCGATCTGGGGCGGGGTCTCCAGGGCTGCCGCGTAGCCGACGTAGATGTCGGTGCCCGCGGGGGCACCGCCGTAGTCGGCCGACAGGTGCAGATGCATCGTGTACCGGGCATGGCGGCCCGCCGAGTCGTCGAAGCTCTCGTCGAACGTCAGGACGCCCCAGTCGCCGACCTGGATCGGCCCGGCGCCGGGATCGGCCGGTGCACCGAGCACCTGCAGCCCATCGACGCCTGAGCCGCTGGCGTCGTAGTCGACGTCGCTGCCGTTGATGCAGGCGCTCATTCGCGACTCCAGCGTGGTCGCAGTCACCGCGCCGCCCAGCAGCGAGAGCGCGGTGATGTCCGACGCCCCGCGGATGCACGACGAGTCCGACGTGACCGACGCGGACGACTCACCGGAGCCCGCGGCGGTCGGGGGCAGTGTCGCCGGGTCGACCTCTGCGGACCCGGACGTGCCCGCCACCCAGCCCGCGCTAGAGGTCGATCCGTCGGGCGCAACGATCACGATCACGGCCGCCGCGCCGTCCTGCGCAGGGTCAGCCGACGCTGCGCCGCCGCTCAACGCGACGACCGCAACGGTGGCGCAAAAGACTGCCGTCCACCGCCGGAGCAGGTGCCAGTGGGACCCCGAGTTGCCCATGAGTTGCTGCAAGGGTACAGGCTGCCCGGCAGAACGGCACCCGAAACGACAGTGTTCACCGGCTCGCCGCATTCTCTTAACGTGGACGTCCGGGGGCTAGGGTTGTTCCTGATGGCCCGTCCCGACGGCCTCGCGCTGCCCGATCCACCCCTGGCGGACGGCGTGGTTGTGCTGCGGGCCGCGGCGGCCGGAGATCTGGAACGGCTGCTCGAGGACGGCGCGGATCCCGAGACGCAGCGCTGGATCAACATCTCCGTTCCCTACACGCGAACGGACGCGAAGGAAGAGCTCGAGCGGCTGACCGGTTGCTGGGACGACGCCGATGCACCGGTCGCGCTCGTCATCGCCGACGCAACCTCCGGCGACTACGCCGGGGCGGTGATGATGAACCACGCCCGCCCGGACGGGATCGTCGAGCTCGGCTACTCGGTTCATCCCGCGGAGCGGGGGCGCGGCCTCGCCGGCCGTGCCCTTGTGCTGCTCGCGCCGTGGGCGTTCGCGGAACTCGGGGCGGCGCGGCTCGAGGCGCGCACCGACCCGGGCAACGTCGCTTCGCAGCGGACGTTGGCCCGGGCCGGGTTCAGCCGGGAGGGGCTCGAGCGCGGATCGCGATCGGTTCACGGCGAGCGCCGCGACATGATCTGCTGGTCGCTCCTCCCCGGCGACGCGTGAGCCGCTAGCAGTTCGCCCGCAGGTACTGGCGGGGGAGCGTCGGATCGCCCGCGGCGGCGCCCGCCACCAGGGCGTCCCAGGCATCGAGCGACGAGGCGTCGAAGCCGCCCACGTCCTCGCTGTCGCCGGGGTGATGCACGGGCATCACGGCACGCAGCTCGCGCATCCCGTGAACGGCGTCACCGGCGCGCGCGCCGTCGCCGCCGCGGTCGGCGTCGTCCCAGTAGCCGACCCACGCGCACTGCGCCTGGAAGAGCGCCATCATCAGCGCCGTGCGGTCGGGGCTGCCGGCGTAGATGCCGTCCGGGTCGAGGTTCAGCTCCTGCCAGGTCGTGCCCGGCGGCAGCGGCACGGTGTCCCGCACCGTCGCGAACGAGCGACGCACGTCGCCGGCGGTGCCGGACTCGAACGCCACCCGGTAGGCGGTGAAGCCCGCGCCCAGGAGGACGACGGCGAGCAGCGCGGCGGCCAGCAGCAGCCGCGGACCGCGGCTCCGCGTGCGGTGCCGGACGACGCGCGGCGGCGTCGCTCCGATGATCGATCGGAGCAGCAGGTCGGAGTCGCCGGCGTCGATCGGCCGGAGCTCGCGTGCGGGGTCGGCGGCGGTGAGCCGCGATCGGATGTCAGCAGGCATCGGGCGTCCTTTCCAGTCCGGCGACCGGCGCGGCGGCCCGGCCCTCGGCGAGCAGAGTCTCCAGGCGGCGCCGGGCGCGGGTCTTGCGGACGGCGACGCTGGCGCGGGTGCAGCCCAACGCGACGGCGATGGCGGCGTTGTCGAGACCGTCCCAGGCGTCGAGCAGCAGCACCTCGCGGTCGAGCTCGGGGAGCTCGGCCAGCGCGGCAGCCAGCTGGCGATCCGGCTCCTCGGGCGGCGGCCACGGCCCCGCGGTCAGCCGAAGGCGCTCGGCCAGCGCCGACCGGCGGCGTTCGCCGCGGTGCTGGTTCAGGCGGACGTTGCGCGCGACGGCCATCCGCTGCCGTGGCTGCTGGCCGTCCGGCACCTGCGCGATGCGCCGCCAGGCGATCAGGAACGTCTCGGCGACGACGTCGTCGGCGACGGCCGGGCCGCGCCGCCAGGCGTACGCCCGCACGGCGTCGACGTGTGCGCGGTAGAGCTCGGTGAACCGCTCCTCTGTCGTCTCACGTGCCAGGGTGTCCTCCTTCGTCGGGGAAGCGCTCACCCGAACATGTCCGGCACGGCCGCGCAGATTACACCGGTCCGAAGTCGACGAACCCGCCGTCGCGCAGTCGCGGAACGACCGTCGAGACGTCCCGCTCGAGCGCGAGCTCGACGTCCTCGGCGAAGCCGCGCTCGATCAGCTCACGCGCCGAGGCACACGAGCGCAGGTCGTCGAGCGGCACCGTCTCGGCGGCGGCAATCGCCGCCCGCGCCTCCGCCGACGGCTCACCGGCCAGCGCGGCCAGGATCAGGCCCGCGCCGAGCAGGTCCTCGATCGCCGGGCGCAGGCTGCCGTCCGGCCACCGCTCGCCGGCGGCGATCACGCCGACCACACCGCCTGCCCGCGCCGCCGCAGCGGCGACCGCCGACGCGTTGCGCAGGCAGCCGGCGATCACAACCGCGCCCAGCTCCTCGGCGTCGCCACAGATGGACGCCCCGTTCGGCGAGGCCAGCACGAGCCGCGTCCCGGGCGGGATGCTCGTCAGCGACGCAGGCGACAGCGAGTACGGACGCTCCCGCGACGTCGATGCGTGCTCATCGGTCCAGCGCGCCGGGTACACCACAGCGCCTCGGGCCACCGCCACATCGACGGCGGTGGAGAACGAGAGGACGTCCACCACGACCAGCGCATCGACAGCCGGCGCGAGCCCCCTCGCCCCCGCCGGTCCCCAGTCGAAGCGGCGGGTAGCTCTCAGCCGATGCGCTCCCCCGTCGTCATGCGATCGATGGTAGTGAACGCCGGCCCGCCGGTACGTCCACCGGGTGCTTCCGGTTTGCATGCTGCCGCACAATCCGCCGCCTCGCCGCGCCGTACTCGGGATAAGAGCACAACCACGACCGATACGGAGGAGCCGTCATGAAAACGCGAATGGGCACGCTGGCAGTGTTGGTGGCCGCAGTGGCGCTGGCCGCCGGCTGTGGCTCATCCTCAGGCACCGGCGCCGACGGTGGCGGAACGCCCAACACGACGGTGCGGAGCTCGCCCAACTCTCAGCTGGGGACCAGCGCGCTGGTCAACCACGCCGGCATGACCCTGTACACGCTGTCCGCCGAGACCGGCGGCCACTTCATCTGCACCAAGAGTTCGAAGATCCCGGGCGGCAGCGCCTCGTGCCTGTCGGTGTGGATCCCGCTGACGGTGGCCAAGGGCAGCACGCCGACCGGCGCAGCCCAGCTGGGCACCATCACCCGGCCTGACAACGGCGCCACCCAGGTCACCTGGCACGGCCGCCCGCTGTACACCTTCGCCAACGACAAGGCGCCCGGTGACGCATCCGGCAACGGGTTCAAGGACGTCGGCATCTGGAAGGCCGCCACGCTCGGCGCATCCACGAGCTCGTCCAGCGCCGGCGGAGGATACGGCTACTGAACAGCGACCGGCGGAAAAAGCGGCTGAAGGGGCTCGAACCCTCGACCTTCTGCATGGCAAGCAGACGCTCTAGCCAACTGAGCTACAGCCGCACGGCTAGGAGAACGAGTATATCAGCGGGCCTTCGGGCCCTACGCCCGGTCGATCTTCTCGCGCTGCTTCACGTCGAGTCGCTGGAGCAGCGCGAGCAGCCGGGCGACGTGCTCCTTCTTCTCCTCGACGATCCGGTTCACCGCCTCCTTGGCGTCCTCGTCGGAGAGCGTGAGCAGCTGGTCCTCGTAGCGGTTGATCGCCAGCAGCTCCTCGGCGATGTCCTCTCGCAGCGCCTGGAGGTCGGCGGTCAGCTCGGTCAGTCGCATGCGCGCACTCTACTCACCCCGCACGGCCAGCACGCGGAGCAGGTCGTCGACCCGCGCGTCCACCACGTCGAGGGCGCCGGGCGCAACGGACGAGTCGTCCAGCAGGCCATGCTCGGTGACGACGGCGACCGCCTGCACCCGCGCAGGCACGTCGCCTCTGGAGGCAAGCTTCTGGATCGCGGCGATGCCGGCGGCGGCGGCCAGATCGACCCAGATCCCCTCGGTCTCGCCGATCGCGATTCGCGCGGCCTCCAGCTCGCCCTCGGTGACGCGGACGACCAGACCCTCCGACTCGACCACGGCGTTGAGACCCTGCACCGTGCCGGTGACGCCGCTCAGCGCCCGCGCTGCGCCGGTCGCGTCGGGGCTGGGCACCACCCAGTCCTTGCCGCCCGCCAGCGCGCTGGCCAGCGCGCCGCCGGTCTCGACGGCGACCATCCGCGGCAGCGAATCGACGACGCCCCAATCGGCCATCGCCTTGAACCCGCGCCAGATCCCCTGCAGACCGTCGCCCAGGCCGGTCGGCACCGCAACCAGGTCGGGGACCGCCAGGCCGTACTGCTCGACGATCTCGAACGCAATGGTGCGGTACGCCTCCACGGCCACCGGGTCGCCGCCGATCGGAGGCACGGTGCGGTTCGACACCGCCCGCCAGGACAACAGCCGCTCTGCGTCGGCGAGCAGCGCCCACCGCGCGTCCGAGCCCGAGACGCCCACCGCCCGGCCACCGACGCCCTCGATCGCGTCGATCACCCGCGAGCCGTTCTCGGCGAGGCCGCCGTCCACGAGACTGACCGACCGCAGCCCCGCCCGGGCGGCGTAGGCGGCGACTGAGACGCACAGCGCCTCGTCGCCCGCACAGGCGACGGTGACGCCGGCCTCCTCGTGCTCGATCGCCACCGACGACACGGCCAGGGAGGCGTAGCGGTCGCGCCAGCTGCCCGTCGGGTTCAGGCGCTCGTCCTTGATCATCATCCGGCGCAGCCCGAACTCGCGGCCCAGGGAGGGCACCGAGATCAGCGGCGTGCCGCCCTCGCCGAGCGAGACGAGGCGATCGCGGGGCACCGGCAGCTGGCCGGCGTAGCGGATCATCCCGGCGCCGGAGAGCTTGCCCGGCTTGAGCGACGGCGCACGGGAGTACACGGGCCTGACGTTGCTCGGCGTGCCCTCGGCCGAGCAGGTCTGGCACCCGCCCGGCATCGCCACCACCGGATAGCGGCGGCTGCATCGCAGGCACTCGAGTGCACTGGGTACGGCCACGGGTTCGAGCATACCGCTTGACGCAGACCCCCAATCGCGGTGTACTCCCGGGCGTGATCTACTGCGTCGTTCCGCGTGAGATGGAAGCCGAGCTGCTGGAGCCGCTAGCTGCTGCCTACCGAGACAAGCCGGACGTGTGCGTGATCCTCGACCGCCGCGACGGACGCGTCAACGATCGCCGCCGGGGCGCCGCCGCGGTGCACGACGAGCGGCGGCAGACGCGCAACCGCCGCCGGCAGCGCGCGCTGGGCACCTTCCCGCGCACCGAGGCGTTCGCCTAGGGCTCAGGCGTCACTGCTGGCGCCGGCGCCCGCCAGGGCGACGGTGCCGTCCGCGTCCGCCTGCGCGTTCCAGTCGCAGAAGCGGTTGTCCAGCTCGTCGACATCGTCGCCGCGGTGCTGCAGCGTCACTGTCTGGGCTCCCAGCATGTCGATCCGGTACTGGTACCAGGACAGATCCCAGGCGACGGTGACGACGACCTCGCGGTGGCTCCGCTGCACCACGCTGACGCGCGGCTCGCCCAGCGTCCGGGCGATGCCCGAGACTGTCCTCGGGTGCGTGCTCTCGTTGAACAGCTCAACGCCGGCCTCGACCGCATCCTTGGGATCGGCGGGCAGCAGCTCGGGGTCGAACGGCTCCGGCGCCGTCAGGTGGCGGGGTTTGCCCTGGAAGAACCGCTTGAGCCCCTTCTCGCGGCGCTGCTCCAGCTGCACGGGCAGCGTCGGCGAACCCTCGCGCACCCAACCGCGCGCCTCGGCGCCCTCGGTGCACAGTTCGCAGACCTGCGCGTCGTCGGCTCCGACACGGTGGTAGCGGACGAACCGCTCGCCCGTGAGGAGCGTGCGTCCGCACACGTCACACTGCATCTCGCTGCTGGCCCGTCCGATTTCGATCATGTTCTCCCGGCCACCCCTCAGGCCGAGTCGCAGTGTACCCCACACACAGCACAGACGTCCGGCGTTTGCGGGAACTTTTCCCGTGGCATGACAAAGGCAAGTTGCACGCCCCGGTGCCCGTGGGTAAGGTGCCCGCCGGAGCCGAGGTCGGTCGCTCCCAGATGCCGGCTGGAAGGCCACGGAGGGGGTTCGAACGTGAACCAGCGGACACGCGCCGTCGACATC
>DATLLN010000270.1:0-4618 GCA_035537835.1 Gaiellales bacterium | reverse complement strand
GGTCGAGTCGAACAGCCCACCCTGGCTCTCGGGGGCGATCTGCGGATGGTCGGGCAGCACGATCGCGGCGCCCACCACCGCCGAGTCGTCGTCGGCGGCCAGCACCGGGAACGTGTTGGCGCCGCCGCACGGCCGGTCGAGCGGTGAGACGAAGCGCCCGCCGTCGACGCGCAGCACCGGATGCGTGGACACCAGCGAGCGGGCCAGTGCGGCGGCCCGTGACAGCCCGTCCGCGCAGGGCGTGCGGTTCTCGATCCGCAGCACGATCTCGAGCTCGGCGTCCGCAACCGGTTCGGCCCACATCGCGATCGCGACGGTCAGCGCGCCGGTCACCGTCGCCTCGCGCTCCAGCCGCGACCGGACGTCGACGACGGTCGCCGGCGGCAGGGCAAGCCGCTGCTCCGACGCGCGGTGGCCCTCGCCCGCGGGGGCCAGGAACCACACCTCGGCGGTCAGGGTCGCGGTCGCCTCGCAGCGCAGCACGCAGCGCAGCTCGAGGTGGTCGTAGGTGCTGGCCAAGCCGGCGGCATACGCCGGCGGGTACACGATCCCGAACGGCGTCGGCGTCGCGTTCTTGGTCGCCGTCGGCGTGTACGGATAGAGCGCGTAGCCCTCCCAGAGCAGCGCCTCGACCAGCCGGCCGGCGGTGTCAGGCATCGCCGCCCCGCTCCTCCAGCAGCGAGTGCACCGTCGCGTCGAGGGTGGCGTGCGCCCCCTGCACCCGCCGGTGCTCGAGCGCCTCGAGCGTCTCGGTGCGCAGGCCGACCCAGCCGGTGTTCGGGTAGTAGTGCTCGACCGTCTGCCGCCAGACGTCGACGGGCATCCGGAACCCGACCGAGCTCGACCAGGGGATCAGCGTCATCTGCAGGCCGCCCTGTTCGTTCGGGTAGTAGACGACGCCGTTGAAGTGCAGGGCCAGCGGCACCTCGCCGTCCTCCAGCGCATGCAGGTACTTGGCCGCGGCCACCTCATGGTCGTAGCTGCAGGCGATCGGCACGGCCACGGTGGTCGAGCCGGTGAAGGCGGGGACGACGACGTCGAGCTGGCACCACACCAGCGACCGGGTCGTCATCGCCCACCGCTCCGGCGGCCCGAACAGCCCCTCCAGCCGGCGGCGCGCGTCGTCGTCGTAGGTCCGGCGCGCCGGTTCGATCATTACCTGGATGGTCAGCGCGATCATGTAGACCTCGTGGCCGCCCGGCTCCGAGACCTGGACGTCGAGCAGCAGGGTCGGGGTGGCGGCGTGGCGCACCGTGCGCGCGCCGAGGACGGCGAACTCCGGCTCGGGGGCGACGCTGCGCTCGGTATCGGGAGCCGCCGGACGCCCGCTCATGCCGTCACCGCGTGCGCGTGCAGATCGTCGAAGAACGCGGCAACCGCTTCCTGGACGCGGGAGCCGCCGGAGAGTCCCTCCCAGGTCGCCTTGATGGTGCCGGTCAGCGCGTAGCAGCGGTCGATCGGCGCGATCGCGAATGCCGGAGGATCCGACAGGCGGTTCACGATCAGCCCCTCGATGTCTGGCTCGAGCCCCTCCAGCACCGGGTTCAGCTCGACCATCCGGTTCCAGGACGCGAAGTGCAACTCGCTCTCGGTCGCGCCGCCGGGGCTGGGGTAGAGGGCGACCACGCATCCCGCGGTGGTCGACTCCATGAAGAACGCCAGGCCGATCGGGATCTGGAAGCTCGCCCAGACATCGTCCGGCAGGTCGATGTCGGGCAGCCACGCGGTGCGGCTGCCGACGGGCCGGTACTCGGCGTCGCCTGACCGCAGCGCCCAGCAGCTCTCGCAGACGCAGTCGATCCGCCGCTCGACAAGCTGCAGCAGGTGGCGGTGGTCGTCGGGGATCCCGGTGCCGCAGATGTCGCAGCGCTCCGCCGGCCCCGCATCGGCTTGGGAGGCGGCCCCGCGGGCCATCCCCCTCAGCCCTGAGACCAGTTGCGCGCGCCGGCGGGCGGCCACGGCCTGCTCGATGGTCCGCCCTGCGGAGGACCGCGCGCCGTTGCCGCCGGCGTTCTCGCTCACGCCGGCAGCGCCACCTTGACGGAGCCGTTGTCGCGCAGCAGCGGCACCGGGTCGAGCTGCAGCCGGTCGCCGTCCATGGAGCGGCCGGCGCGGGGCAGGAAGAACGTCCGCTCGCAGCTCCGGCACTGCAGCGCGCCGTCGGCCAGCCGGCCATCGTGGAGCGGGCCGTCGCAGCCGGCGCAGCGGTCGGCGTACGCCAGCAGCGTCCCGCCGACGTTGGCGACCACCAGCGGGCAGCCGGCCACGTCGGCGGCGGCCAGTGACCCGACGGGCAGCAGGTCGAGCCGGTCGATCTCGACCCACGCCGGAGCGAGGGCCGGCCCGGGCGCCGGATCCGCCTGCGATGGCGGTTCGATGCCGTCCACCTCGAGGCCGTCCAGGTCGGGCGCCGCCTGCTCCAGCGCCTGCTTGATCGCCAGCTCGAGCGTGACGCTGGAGGCGGAGCAGTCCGAGCAGCTTCCCTCCAGACGCAGCCGGGCGACGCCGTCGACCAACGAGATCAGCTCGACGTTGCCGCCGTGCGACTCCATGTACGGCCGCACCTGCTCCAGCGCCAGGTGCACCCGGCGATCGAGCGGCACCGGGTGCAGGTCGTGGATCATCAGCAGGGTCGCGACCTGCGGGTCGTCGGCCAGGGCGAGGGCGATCCGTCTGCCGTCCTCGTCGGCGGCCAGCGCCGCCATGATCTGTTCGAGCCCGGCGCCGTACATCTGGACGACGGCCGACACCAGCTCGTCGGCCGCAGCCCGGGTCGCCGGATCGCCGGCCGCCTCGAGCCGCTCCTGCAGGTCCTGCACCCGGCCGACCAGGTCGTCGGGCGCCTCGGTCGGCGAGATCACCTCGGGGTCACCTCCCTATGCCAGTGCCGTGGGCGTGTGCACGACCTTCCGCACCTTGCCGCCGCCGGTGTACATGTGCACGCCGCACGGCAGGCAGGGGTCGAACGAGCGCACCGCCCGCATGATGTCGATGCCCTTGAAGTTCTCCGGGCCGTTCTCCTCGAAGATCGGGGTGTTCTGCACGGCGTCCTCGTACGGGCCGGGGGTGCCGTGCACGTCGCGTGGGCTGGCGTTCCACGGCGTCGGCGGGTAGGGCTGGTAGTTCGCGATCTTGCCCTCGCGGATCACCATGTGGTGGGAGAGCACGCCGCGGGCGGCCTCGTGGAAGCCGCAGCTGACCGCGCTCTCGGGCACCTTGAACGAGTTCCAGCTCTTGGTGCGGCCTGCCTGCACCTCCTACATCGCCCGCTCCAGGCAGTGCAGCGCGATCAGCGCCGCATACGCCTGGTGGTAGGTGCGGGCCCGGTCACGCTCGATCGCGTTCGACTTCTCGGGCACCATCCACTCGAGCTCCATCTCCGGCATGTTGGGCGACCGCGGCAGAACCATCTGCAGCGAGTTGCCCGTCGCCTTGACGTAGCCGAAGTCGACCAGGCCGGCCTTCGCCGTGCACCACTGGCGGGCGAACGGGCCGCCCCCGGTGTCGCAGCAGACGGTGGTGCCGGTGCGCTTGTCGTAGATGCGCGGCGAGACCACCCACGTGTACTTGTCGGCGAAGTCGCGCTTCTGCGGCTTCGGCAGCGTGACCTTGTTCCACGGATGGTTCTTGTCGACCGGGTTGCCCAGCGGGTCCTTGTCGACGAAGGTCGGCTCGTTCTCCCACGAGTCGAAGTACGAGGATCCGAGCAGGATGCGGATCATCAGGTTGATCTCGACGAGGTCGGTGGTGATCAGCTCGCCGTTGATCGCGATACCCGGCGTGATGTATCGCTTGCGGCCCCACTCCGTCATCGTCCGGTAGTCGTAGTCGACGTAGTCCGGATCGTCGAAGCACCCCCAGTTGACCAGGTTGGTGTCGCGGTAACCGACCATGTCGTATCCCGGCAGTTCCTGGAGGAAGAAGTCGTACAGATCGTCGTGCATCGGCACGCTGCGCTTGACGTAGTCGAAGTAGCGCATCAGCCGCACGTAGTAATCGGTGCAGGTCTGATGCGTGATGTCCGCGCTGCAGCCGCCTGGCATGATCGTGGACGGGTGGGTGTGGCGCCCGCCGAACAGGCAGTACATCTCGCGCGTGTAGCGGGCGACGTGCAGCGTCTCCAGGTAGAACTCGCCGGTGAACGGGTTCAGCGCCCGCATGATGTCGGCGATCGTGCCGAACCCGTGGATGTCCTTGTGCGGCGCCGAGGTGGTCTCGGCCTTGGCCAGCAGCGAGGGGTTCGTCTCCTTGACCATCTGCTCGCAGAAGTCCACGTTCGCCATGCAGTCGTTGAAGATCGCGTGGTCGAAGATGTAGTCGGCGGACTCGGCGAGGTTGAATGCCAGGTCGCCCAGCGCAGGCGGCTTGACGCCGTATGCCATGTTCTGGTTCAGGCAGGAGCACGTTGCGTGGTTGTCACCGCAGATACCACAGATGCGGCTGGTGATGAAGTGCGCGTCCCGCGGATCGATCCCCTTCATGAAGATGTCGAACCCCCGGAAGATCATCGACGTCGACCACGCTTTCTCGACCTTCTTGGCGTCGAAATCGATCTCCGTGTGGATGCCCAATGAGCCCACGATTCTGGTGATCGGGTCCCAGGACATCTCCTTGACGG
>DATLLN010000269.1:0-4482 GCA_035537835.1 Gaiellales bacterium | reverse complement strand
ACCGCAACCACGGCGAACAGGAGCGGGATCAGCGACGGCACCAGCGCACGGAACAGCACCATCAGGATGAAGAAGGCGACGATCAGCCCGATGATCTCGCTCGATCCGGTCTCCGGCGGCGGGCTCTCGGCCTCCCCGGTGCTCAGCGTGCGCCTCGGCCTGGCCGACTCGAGCACGGCGCCGAAGCAGCAGACGACGCGCCAGGCGTACGACCTGTTGTCCGCCAAGGACGGCTTCGGCCCCGGCTTCACCTCGCCGATCCCGGTGGTGGTGGACATGCGCGACGACGCGCAGTCGGCTTCCGATCTGGAGGCGGCCATCAAGCAGGTGCCGGGTGTCGCCCAGGTGGTCGCGCCGATCTACAACACCAAGGACAACACGCCCGACGGCGCCAGCGTCGCGATTATCAACGCCTACTCGAAGTACGCACCGCAGGACGCGAAGACCGACGACATCGTGTCGGAGCTGCGCAACAACACGATCCCGAACACGCTGCAGGGGTCGAGCGCGCAGGCATTCGTGTCCGGCCAGAACGCGGCGTTCACCGACATCGGCGACCGCATCCTGTCCAACTCGCCGAAGTTCCTGCTGTACATCATCGGCGTCACCTTCCTGCTGCTCGCGATGGCGTTCCGCTCAATCGTGGTCGCGCTGAAGGCCGCGCTGACGACGCTGATCTCCGCATTGGTCGGCTTCGGCGTGCTGGTGTTCGTCGTCCAGATGGGCCACGGCATGGGGGTGATCGGGCTCGACCGCACCGGGCCGATCGAGAGCTTCGTGCCGCCGATCGCCTTCGCGATCATCTTCGGCCTGTCGATGGACTACGAGGTGTTCCTGATGAGCCGCATCCGCGAGGAGCACGTGCACGGGGCGGACACGCTGAACGCCGTGCGCGACGGCGTCTCCGGTGTCGGCAGGGTGATCGTGGCCGCGGCGCTGATCATGGCCACCGTGTTCTTCGCGTTCATTCTGAACCCCGACCGGGTGACCAAGGAGTTCGGCCTGCTGCTCGGCGTGGCCATCCTGACCGACGCGCTGCTGGTGCGGATGACCCTGGTGCCGTCGCTGCTGACGCTGCTCGGTGAGCGCTCCTGGGCGATGCCCGGCTGGCTCGACAGGATCCTGCCGAACCTCACCGTCGAGCCGCCGAGCGAGTCGGCGGGCGGTCGCACGCCCGCGCCCGCCCCGGCCGCGGGCGACTAAGCGCCGCCCAGGTCGCGCCGCTGGAAGACGGCGACGGTCGCTGCCAGCACCACGGCAGACGCTGCCGCCAGCACGGCGAGGTGGGCCCAGTCGACGCCGCTGGTCAGCGTCCCCTGCCCGGCGTAGTAGAAGCCGGACAGGTACCTGAACGGATCGAGCCAGCGCCAGCGAGTGCAGCCCGGCGATCAGGTAGCCGACCGCCGCGATGGCGGCGGGCACGCCGATGGCGAAGCTGCGGTGCCGGGTGGCCGCCCCCACCAGCATGGCCAGCCAGCCGTGGAGCAGCGCCAGCAGGCAGATGCCGGCGGTGGCGCCGAACAGGCGGCCGGCGTCCAGGCCGAGGTCGACCAGCACGTCCCCGATCAGCAGCGTGACGACGATCGTCACCGCGACCGCGAGGATCTCGATCAGCAGCCCCGCGGCCTTCCACCCGATCACCGCCCGGCGCGACACCGGCGCCGACACGACCAGCTCGAGCAGCCCCTGCTCCTCCTCGCCGGCGATCGTCGCCGCGCCGACGCCGATCGCCAGCACCAGGGCGAGCAGCGGCAGCATCAGGCTGAACAGCTCCGTCTCGACGAAGCCCGGCCCGCTGGTGATGCTCAGCGTGTCGCCGACCCCGAGGAACGACTTGAGGACGTCGGGGTACTGCTTGAGCAGGTCGTCGAACTGCTTCGACCCGTGGATGGAGGGGAACACGGCGACGATCAGGGCGGTGTAGGCGGCGATCCCGATCAGCCACCCGCCGAGCGTCCGCGCCCGGTCGCCGACGGCGCGGCGCAGCAGCTCAGGCACGGCCGTCCTCCTGGTAGTACGACAGGAAGATCTCCTCGAGGTCGGCCGGCTCCGAGACCACGTCCAGCACCTCGTGCCGCGCGGCGTGCTTGACCACGGCGTCGGCCGAGCCGCGCACGGACAGCCGGACGATGGCGCCGTCGCCCTCCGCCGACTGGACGCCCGGCAGGCCGGCGAACTCGGCCGCGTCGACGGCGCCGGCGAAGGTCAGCCGCATGTGCCGGACGCTGCGGGCGAGCAGCGTCTCGACCGATTCGACCGCGACCAGCCGGCCGGCGCGGATGATGCCGACGCGGCCGGCGACGTGCTGCACCTCGTCCAGCGAGTGCGACGACAGAAACACGGTGCGGCCGTCGGCCGCCGCCTCGCGCACCAGCGACCGGAACGACCTGGACCAGCGGGTCGAGCCCGCTGGTCGGCTCGTCCAGCACGGCCAGGCTGGGCCGGTGCATGAACGCCTGGATCAGGCCGATCTTCTGTCTGTTGCTTTTGGAGAGATCGCGTACCGGCCGGTCGAGCTGCGCCCCCAGGCGGTCGGCCAGCGCCGCGATCTCGCGCTCGTGGCCGCCGCCGCGCAGCGCGGAGAGCGACGCCAGCTGCGCGCGCCCGGTGGCCCGCGGCCAGAGGCGGAGGTCGCCCGGCAGGTAGCCGACCGACCGCCGCGCCGGCCCACCGTTGCCCCGAGTGTCCTGACCCAGCAGCGCGGCCCGGCCGCCGCTTGGCCGGATCAGGTCGAGCAGGATGCGGATCAGCGTGCTCTTGCCGGCGCCGTTCGGCCCGAGGAATCCGAACACCTCGCCTTGCTCGACGCGCAGGTCGACGTCCACCTCTCCGCCGTACGTCTTGGAGAGACCGGCCGTCTCGATCGCGGGCGTCCGCGAGCTCATCGTCCTGTAGCCTGCCACGTCGTGAGGGACACGGTCTTCTCCACGCTGTCGGCGCTCGCCGCGTGCCACTCGCCGAGCGGCGTCGAGGACGAGATCGACGCGCTGCTGTTGGAGCGCCTTGGCGTCCTCGGCGAACCGGTGGTTGACGGTGGAGGCAACATCGTGCTGCGCGTGCCCGGCCGGGAGCCGGGGCCGCTGCGCGCGGTGCTCGCCCACAAGGACGAGATCGGCGCGCTGGTCAAGCGGGTCGGCGACGATGGGCGGCTGTACTGCCAGACGCTGGGCGACGCCCACCCGTGGATCTGGGGCGAGGGCCCGGTCGACGTGCTCGGTCGGCACACCCCGGTGCTGGGCGTGCTGTCGTTCGGCGCTCGCCACGTGTCCGAGGAGTCGCCGCAGCGCAAGCAGCTCGACGATACGCCGCTTCGCTGGCGGGACGCCTGGGTGGAGACGAAGCTCGCGCCGGCCGCGCTGGTCGAGGCGGGCGTCGTGCCCGGCTCGCGTGTCGTGCCCACCCGCGCGCGCAAGCCTCCGGTGCGACTGGGGGCGGAGGGTGAGTACGTCGCCGCCTACGCGCTGGACGACCGCGCCGCGGTGGCCGCGCTGCTGCTGCTCGCCGAGCGGCTTTCGCCGCTCCACGACGTCGACCTCGTGTTCACCGCCCGCGAGGAGATCGGCTGCCATGGCGCTCAGTGGTACGCCCGGCGGACGGACGCCGAGGCGCTGCTGGCGCTGGAGGTGGTGCCGGTGGCCGACGAGTACGGCCTCGAGCCGGGGCCGTTCCCGGTGATCATCCGCGGCGACAGCAACGGCCCGCTGGACGACGAACTGTCGGCCGAGCTGGAGGATGCCGCGGCCGCGGTTGGCCGCCCGGTGCGCCAGGTCGTGGTCAGCCGCTACGGCTCGGACGCCTCCAAGGTGCTGGGCACCGGCCGGGTCGGGCGCACCGCCTGCCTGGGCGTCGCGACCGAGAACACGCACGGCTTCGAGATCGCCCACCTGGATGCCATCGCCGGCTGCGTCGAGGTGCTCGACCGCTGGCTCGGCTGAACCCGGAGCGACGGGCCACTGAGCTAAGATCTGCCCTCCTGGCGGAGTAGCTCAGTCGGTTAGAGCAGCGGAATCATAATCCGCGTGTCGGGGGTTCGAGTCCCTCCTCCGCTACTGGCGGGCCGACGGAAGGAGGCGCGACGAGGTGTCCATGGAAGACCGCACCTCCGGCCAAGCGCTTCGCAGCGCGCGTCGGCTGATCGCCCCGCTTGCGCTTGCCCAGTTCATCTGCAGCTTCGCCGGCTCGAACATGAACGTGATGATCGGGGACATCAGCAATGACCTGGACACGGACGTGAAGGGCGTGCAGACGGTCATCACCCTGTTCCTGCTGACGATGGCCATCCTGATGATCCCGTGCAGCAAGCTGACCGACCGGTGGGGCCGCAAGCGATGCCTGATTGGCGGGTTGGCCTTGTTCGGTGTCGGTGCACTGCTGAGCGCGATCGCGCCCGGGTTGGGCGTGCTGATCGTCGGCAACTCGATCCTGGAGGGCGTGGGGACCGCGCTCCTGATCCCTCCGGTGTACATCCTGGCAACGCTGTGG
>DATLLN010000268.1:0-2949 GCA_035537835.1 Gaiellales bacterium | reverse complement strand
ATCGTCGAAGGTGTCGGCTCCGTCGACGAGAGCGCGATCACCGGCGAGTCGGCGCCCGTGATCCGCGAGGCCGGCGGCGACCGCTCGGCCGTCACCGGCGGAACGCGGCTGCTCTCCGACCGGCTGGTCATCGAGATCACGCAGGAGCCGGGCCAGTCGTTTCTCGACCGCATGATCTCGCTGGTCGAGGGCGCCGAGCGGCGAAAGACGCCGAACGAGGTCGCCCTCAACATCCTGTTGGCGGGGCTGACGTTCACCTTCCTGGCGGCGGTGGTCACATTGGCGCCGTTCGCAAGCTACGCAGGCTCGCCGCAGTCGCAGACCGTCCTGATCGCACTGCTGGTCGCCCTCATCCCGACGACCATCGGCGCGCTGCTCTCCGCCATCGGCATCGCCGGGATGGACCGCCTCGTGCAGCGCAATGTCCTGGCGATGTCCGGCCGTGCGGTCGAGGCGTCGGGCGACGTCGACGTACTGCTGCTGGACAAGACCGGCACGATCACGCTGGGCAACCGGCAGGCATCCGAGTTCATCCCCGTGGACGGCGTCACCGATCAGGAACTCGCCGAGGCGGCCCAGCTGTCTTCGTTGTCCGACGAGACGCCGGAGGGGCGCTCGATCGTCGTGCTCGCAAAGGAGCGCTACGGCCTGCGCGAGCGGCAGCTGTCCGGGGTCGAGCACGAGTTCGTGCCGTTCTCGGCGACCACGCGGATGAGCGGTGTCGACATGAACGGCAACCGGCTGCGCAAGGGCGCGGCGGACGCGATCAAGGCGTTCGTCTCGCAGCAGGGCGGCCGTGTCCCGGAGCGGCTGGACGCCGAGGTCGACGGGATCGCACGCGCAGGCGGTACCCCGCTCGTCGTCGCCCAGGACAACTTCGTGCTGGGCGTGATCCACCTCAAGGACATCGTCAAGGGAGGGATGCGGGAGCGGTTCGACGAGCTGCGGCGGATGGGCATCCGCACGGTGATGATCACCGGCGACAACCGGGTGACGGCCGCCGTGATCGCACAGGAGGCAGGCGTCGACGACTTCCTCGCCGAGGCGACGCCCGAGGCCAAGATGACCCTGATCCGCGAGGAGCAGGGGAAGGGCCGGATGGTGGCGATGACCGGCGACGGCACCAACGACGCGCCGGCGCTCGCGCAGGCCGACGTCGGCGTGGCGATGAACACCGGCACGTCGGCGGCCAAGGAGGCCGGCAACATGGTCGACCTCGACTCCAACCCGACGAAGCTGATCGAGATCGTCGAGGTCGGCAAGCAGCTGCTGATCACGCGCGGCTCGCTGACCACGTTCTCGATCGCCAACGACGTCGCCAAGTACTTCGCGATCCTGCCCGCGATGTTCGCGTTCACGTACGGGACGAACGGCGGGCGGGGGCCGCTCGACGAGCTGAACGTGATGAACCTGGGGACGCCCAAGAGCGCCATCCTGTCGGCGATCATCTTCAACGCGCTGATCATCCCGGCGCTGGTGCCGCTGGCGTTGCGCGGCGTGCGCTACCGGGCGATCGGCGCGACCGCGCTGCTCCGCCGCAACCTGCTGATCTACGGGCTGGGCGGCGTGATCCTGCCCTTCGTCGGCATCAAGGCCATCGACCTGGTCGTGCACAACCTGTTCGGCGCATGACCGGCGCGCGTGGCTGGACGTAGCATCAGGCAATGCGCGGGCGTTACCGGATCCTCCTCGGCGCCGCGGCCGGCGTCGGCAAGACGTACCGGATGCTGCAGGAGGGCCGGCAGGCCGCGGCGGAGGGCATCGACGTGGTGATCGGCTACCTCGAGCCGCACGACCGGCCGGAGACGTCGGCGCTCGCCGAGGGGCTGGAGACTGTGCCGCGCCGCGCGGTCGGCCACGAGGGTCTCGACCTCCACGAGATGGACGCGGAGGCGATCATCCGGCGCTCGCCGGAGCTGGCCTTGATCGACGAGCTGGCGCACACCAACGCGCCCGGCTCGGACAACCTCAAGCGCTATCAGGACATCGACGACGTGCTGGACGCCGGCATCGATGTCATCTCCACGGTCAACGTCCAGCATCTGGAGAGCCTGAACGACATCGTTTTCGAGCTGACCGGCGTGCGGGTCCGCGAGACGTTCCCCGACCGGATCCTCGAGGAGGCGGACGAGGTCGTGCTGGTCGATCTGGCGCCGGAGGAGCTTCGCGAGCGGCTGCGCGCCGGCAAGGTGTACGCGCCCGGCCGGATCGACGCCGCTCTCGAGAACTTCTTCCGCTCGGAGAACCTGGCCTCTCTCCGCCAGCTGGCGCTGCGCGAGCTGTCCGAGGACGTCGAGGCCCGGCGCGAGGCGGTGACTGTGAGCCCGATGGCACAGCAGGCGATCCTCGAGCGGATCCTGGTGCTGGTCGAGCCCGGCCCCGGATCGCAGCGCCTGCTGCGGCGGGCATGGCGGTCGTCGCAGCGGCTGAACGCCGAGATCGATGCGCTGTGGGTGAGACGGCCGGACGAGCGACTGACCGACGAGCGGTCGGTGGCCCTGGCCGCGCTGCGCCGCCTGGCAGCGCTGCTCGGGGTGCACTTCCTGGAGGAGGAGAGCGACGACGTGATCGGCGCCGTCCGCGCAGCCGTTGTCGAGCGCGGCACCACCTACCTGTACATCGGCACCCCGGAGCGCCGACGGACGGACGAGGTGCTGCACGGCGCGCTTCTGACACGGCTGATTGAGGCGTTGCCCGGGATCGACATCCGGATCGCAGCCGACCGCAGCCGCCGCAGGGAGCTGCACGGATGAGGTGGCGGTTCTGGCGGCGCCCGGTGCACGCTCGGCCCGGAGCGCGGCGGCTGCTGGTGCCGTTCTCCGGAGGCCGCCTCGACCCGGAGGTGCTGGCCGCCGCGCTGCGGATCGTCCGCGCCGAAGGGGCGGTGTTCGTTCCGGCGTACCTGATCGTCGTGCCCCTGTCGCACACGCTGGACGCACCGCTGACGTC
>DATLLN010000267.1:0-5539 GCA_035537835.1 Gaiellales bacterium | reverse complement strand
ACCCACGTCGTGTCGGCCGACCAGCGCGACGCCACCGTCACGGCGTTCCGGGCCGGGATGGGCGTCGCGGTTGCGCTGTGTGTCGCCGGGTCGCTGCTGGCCGCCCAGGGGCTCCGCCGCGACGATCGCTGACGCGGGTGCAGATACCCGGTGGATGGTGGGTTTTCCGTACTGCGGCACGGATCGCCGGGTCGTACGCTGCAGGTGTGGAAGCTCTCGCACATCGAAATCAGCTCGCGAAGTTCATCGACGCGGCTCTGACTCCTCGGACGTGGCGCGGGCGCACGCTGGCGGCGGTGCCGATTCCCGGCGCCGTGCTCGCCCGCTGCGCTGAGACGATGCGCGGGATCGCCGATGCGCTGCGCGACGAGCGGCGCGCCGTGGACGACGCGACGCTGGCCGAGCTCGAGCAGGTGCTGACGCGAGGCGCGTCGTCGCCGCTCTATGACGCCGGACATCCGATCCGCGCGCTGCACACGCTGACCGCCATCGAGTCGCGGTTCGGCGACCTGCGTACGCGGGGCGCGTAGCTCAGCGGAGAGGTGTCCGGCTGGCTAGTAGCCGGCGGGGTGGTCTCGATCCCAGTGCCGCCGGTACCACTCCTCGCCGCGCCACGGCACGGGGTTGCGGTGGTCGCTGCGGACGGTTGCGACAAGGGCGCCGGCGAGCACGACGGCGTTGACCAGGAGGCCGATGCCGACCGTGACGACGGCGGCCGTGAAGAGGGTGTCTCCGATATCACCAAGCATGTCCAGATACTCCTACGTGTGGGTATCTGAACTACGGCCGGGACGCCACGTGCGGTTTGGATCATGCCCTGGGCCGGTTCGGCTAACCCACGGGGCCTCCGCCGCCGATACATGTTCCAGTGACCTGGATGACGGACTGTGGCAGTGGGTAAGCACTCCAAGTACGACCCGTGCCCCCGCTGCGGCGGACCGCGGCAGCCCGTATACGGGCCGGTGCAGGTCTCGGGCTCGACGTTCACCGGGGTGGTGGCCATCCCCGCGTTCAAGTACACACGCGTCTGCGGCTGCTACACCGTCACGCGCGCCTGACGCGCCCGACGAAGATCGCCCAGCCCAGCAGTGGGCGATGGATCTCCAGGTACGCCCGCCGTGCGGCCTCGTGGCCTGCACGGACCTCGGCGGCATGCGGGTCGTCGGGGTGCTCGGCCAGCCACTCCTCGGCCGCTCGCCAGTGCAGGCTTTCGTAGCGATCCCAGTCGTCGCGTGACGCGGCGATGACGCCGGTCGTGCCAAGGCCAGCCGCCGCGAACCGGTCGACCGTCGCCTCGAGGCCGACGTACTCCATCGGATCGACGCCGGCGGGCAGCGGCCACCGGCGCCAGAACGGCTCGCCGATGGCGACCGACCCACCCTGCCGGACTGCCGGGGCGAGCACCGCGGCCGCGTCGGCGATCGTGCCCCACACGAAGCTCGCCCCGAGGCACAGCGCGACGTCGTAGGCGGCGGGCTCGAACGTGGCCGCCGACGCGTCCGCGGTCTCGACCTCGATCAGCCGCTCGAGGCCAGCGGTGGCGATCCGTTCGCGGGCCGCGTCGGCGAAGCCTGAGCGCAGCTCGATGCCGCGAATCCTGCAGCCGTGCTCGGCTGCGAGGATCAGCGCCGGCCCGGCCTTGCCGCAGGCCACGTCCAGCACGCTGGTCTGCGGGGTCAGGCGCAGGTACTCGCCGAGCAGCCGGATCTTCGCGGGACTCGTCGGGTTCTGCAGGTCGTGATCCCGCTCGAGGATCTCCCACGGCAAGGTCATTCAGCGGAGGGGGAGGGATTCGAACCCTCGATGGACGTAAATCGCCCATAACGGTTTTCGAGACCGCCGCATTCAACCACTCTGCCACCCCTCCCGGTGGTGCGATTCGAGTCTACCAGCGAGCTCTCGGGTTCCCCGGGGCCTAGAGCCTCGCCGACCGTGCCGGGAAGATCGCCCACGTTGCAACCGTCGCATGTGAGAAGGTCCGCATTCGGCGGTCCGAACGAAGGGAGTCTCTGTGGATCAGCAGGCGACACTTAGCTTGGCGCTCGCGGGCGGGTCGGCCGCCCCCGGGCTTGGCATCGACCTGCGCAGGGCTGACATCGAGACGGCGCTCGGCTCCGGGGATAAGGGACCGATCGAGCTGGTGCTCGAGCTGGAGGCCCAGAAGGTCGACGGCGGCGCCACCCGGCGCCACACGCTCGCGGTCGGCTGCACGCCCGCCGATCTCGAGCGGATCCTCGAGGACGCGGGCGAGAGCGTCCGGCTCAGCTTCGACGCGGAGGCGTTGGAGCGCGCGATCCGCACGCCCGAGCTCGAGGCTCACGGTCTGCGCGAGAAGATGGCCGTGGTGGCTGTCGTGGTCGCCACGACCGGCGCAGCCGCGGGCGGCGCCCAGGCGATGCCCACCTTGGGTGGGCAGGGCGGCACCGGCGCCTCCGTGACGTCGATCCGCGACATGCCGGCCGACTCGATCAGCGCGTCCGCCGCATCCACCGAGGGTGCGCCGGCACCCCGGGCGAACCCCAGTGCTGCCGCGGCAGCGGTGGCGGCAGCCGGCTCGCAGAGCTCCGACCAGCGCGGGCCGTACTCCGGTGGTGCGCCGTTCCAGGGACCGCAGACGGAGACGCCGGCTCGTGACCTGCCGGCGGATTCGGTTCGGGCGTCCCAGGTGCCGCGCGGCGCGATCGTCGCCGGGGGCTCGAGCTCGGTCGACTCGACGACCGCCGTCGTCGTCGGCGGCATTGCGCTGACGCTGCTCGGCGCGGCCTTCGGCGCAGCGGTGGCCTCTCGCCGCATTCCCACGGCGCCGTGACCGAACTCCGCGAGGTGACGGCCGGCCGGCCGCCGGCCGTCACCTGCTGTTTCGCGGATGGATCGCTGAGCGTGCGACCGGCCAAATCTCGGGTCTGCTAGCGTCGTGCGTCCATGCCCGAGCTGGCCCCCTACACACCCGGCCTGACCGACGAGCAGCGCGAGATCCAGGAGGTCGCGCGCGAGTTTGCGCGGCGCGAGATCCGGCCGGTCGCGGCGGAGGTCGACGAGAAGGACGTGCACACGCCGCTGGACGTCGTCTACAAGGCGGCGGAGGTCGGGCTGACCCACTACATGCTCCCCGAGGACGTGGGCGGCGGCGGCATCGAGGACGTGCTGACCGGCTGCCTCGTTCAGGAGGAGCTGAACTGGGGATGCGCCGGCATCGGCAACCTGATCACGTCCGGCGCGTTCTTCGCCCGGCCGGTGATCGAGGTCGGCACCGAGGAGCAGCGGCAGCGCTGGCTCGCCCCCCTCTGCGGTGAGCAGCCGCCGCTGACGGCGCTCGCCTCGACCGAGCCCGGTGTCGGCTCCGACACGGCCGCGATGTCGACGACGGCGATGCGCGACGGCGGCGGCTACGTGCTGAACGGGCAGAAGACCTGGATCTCGAACGGCGGGATCGCCGAGTACTACGTGATCTTCGCGACCGTCGCGCCGGGCACGGGATCCAAGGGTGTCACAGCCTTCGTTGTCGAGAAAGGCGACGGCGGCGTGACGTTCGGCGAGCCGATGCGCAAGATGGGGCAGCGGGCGATCATCAACACCGAGGTGTTCCTCCAGGACTGCCGGATCGGTGAGGACCGGCGTTTGGGGGAGGAGGGCAAGGGCTTCTACAACCTGATGCACACGTTCGACGAGTCGCGCGTGCACCTGGCCGCCAGCGCCGTCGGCATCGCCCGCGCCGCGTTCGAGTACGCGGTGGAGTACGCCCGCTCCCGCAACGCGTTCGGCAAGCCGATCGGGCAGCACCAGGCCGTCGGCTTCCGGCTCGCCGACATGGCGACCAGGATCGACGCCGCCCGCCTGCTCACCCACCAGGCGGCGCGCCTGATGGACGAGGGCAAGCACGCGCCCAAGGAGGCGGCGCAGGCCAAGCTGTTCGCGTCCGAGACGGCGACCTGGGTCACCTGGGCGGCGCTGCAGACGCTTGGCGGCTGGGGCTACTCCCGCGAGTACCCGGTCGAGAAGTGGGTCCGCGACTCCCGCCTGGAGGAGCTCGAGGAGGGCACCTCCGACATCCAGCGGCTGATCATCAGCCGTGGCCTGCTGCGCGACTGACGGCTTATTCCCAGCCGGGCACGGTGTGGACGACCGCGCCCTGGGACAGCGTCAGCAGCACGCGTGCGTCCGGGTAGGCAGCCGGCTCCAGCGTGTACAGGTCGCGGTCGAGGACGACCAGGTCGGCCAGCTTGCCCGGCTCGATCGACCCGGTCTCGCGCTCCAGCCGGGCGGCGTACGCGGCGCCGATGGTCTGGCACGCGATCGCCGTCGTCAGGTCGAGCGCCTGGGCCGGGTCGAGCGGCTCGGGCCGGCCGCCGGGCAGCGTCCGGCTGACGGCCACGGCCAGCTGCTGGAGCGGGTCGGGGGTCGACACCGACCAGTCGCTGCCGAACACCAGCGGCGCTCCGCTGCGCACGATGTCGCCGAACCGGTAGATCGTCCGCGCGGCCCGCTCGGACACGAACGGGACGGTCATGTCGGTGATGTACGGGTCGAGGTGCGCCCAGAGCGGGGTCACGTTCGAGATCACGCCGAGCATCCGCAGGCGCGGCAGGTCGTCGTCGTGCAGGAACTCGACGTGCGCCAGCTGGTGGCGGGCGTCGCGACGGCCGTTGGCGGCGACCGCGAACGTGAACGCGTCCAGTGCCTCGCGCACCGCCCGGTCGCCGATCGTGTGGATGTGGACGTCGAACCCCTCGGCATCGCACAGCTCGACGAACCGGTTGATGTCGGCCGTCGGGTACTGCTCGACGCCGTCCTCGGCGGTCGGTCGGCGCTGGTCGTCCAGGTACGGCTCGAGCATGTTCGCCGTGTGGCTTTCGACCACGCCGTCGAGGAAGAACTTGACGTTGCCGCAGTCCAGCCGCCCGGCCCGGCCGGACGCCCGCCGGGCGAGCAGCTCGGGCAGCTGCGACTCGTCGCGCTCCTGGTCCCAGCCCAGGTTGGCACGGACGCGGAGCACCAGCTCGCCGTTTCGGGCCAGCCGCTCGTACGTCTCCTGCCACTGCGTGTCGACCAGCGCGTCCTGGCACGCGGTGATGCCCAGGCTGTGGTAGTAGCGCTGCGCCGCCAGCAGGCCGACGGCCCGCTCGTCGCCGCCCGGCTCGGGAATCATCTCCGCGGCCAGCGCGATCGCCTTCTCCTGCAGCGTGCCGGCCGGGTTACCGTCGGCGTCGCGCTCGATCCGGCCGCCACGCGGATCGGCGGTGTCCCGGGTGATGCTGGCCGCCTCCAGCGCCCGCGTGTTCACCCAGGCGCTGTGGTAGTCGCGGCTGTACAGGATCACCGGCCGGTCGGAGACGACGGAGTCCAGTGCCTCGCGCGGGCCGGCGCCGCCGGGGAAGTCGCTCATCGCCCAGCCGCCGCCGGCGATCACCGGCCGGTCGGGATGCGCGGCCGCGTACGTCGCGATGGCGTCCGGGTAGGCCTCGGGCGAGTCGCAGTCCGCCAGGTCACAGAGGGTCAGCTGGTAGCCGCTCTCCGCCAGGTGGCAGTGCGCATCTTGAAA
>DATLLN010000266.1:0-4794 GCA_035537835.1 Gaiellales bacterium | reverse complement strand
GTCGAGCCGGGCGCCACGATCGAGGTGCCGCCGACGATCCAGGCGCTGATGTCCGCCCGGCTCGACCGCATCTCGCGGGAGGAGCGCGCCGTGCTCGAGCCGGCCTCGGTCGCCGGGCAGGCGTTCGCCCACTCGATGGTCGAGGAGCTGTCGCCGGAACCGGTCGCGCCACACGTCGAGCTGCACCTGTCTGCGCTGGCAGGCAAACGATTCGTCCTCCCGATCCCCGCCTCCGGCGACGAGGAACGCTCCTCGCGGTTCCAGCACATCCTGATCCGGGATGCCGCCTACCAGGGGTTGCTGAAGCGGGCCCGTGCCGACCTCCACGAACGGTTCGTGACCTGGGCCGACCGCGTCAACCGCGACCGCGGCGCCGAGTACGAGGAGATCCTCGGATACCACCTCGAGCAGGCGTACCGGTACCTCTCGGAGCTAGGGCCGCTCGACGCGCACGGCTACGACGTGGGCATCCGCGCGGCGACCCGGCTGGCATCCGCCGGACGTCGCGCGTTCGCCCGCGGTGACATGCCGGCAGCCGCCAACCTGCTGCGCCGCGCCTCCGCCCTCCTGCCCGACTTCGACGACCTGCGGATCGGGCTGCTCACCGACCTCGGCGAGGCGCTGCTCGACGTCGGCGAGTTCGCGGAGGCCGAGCGGGTGCTGGGCGATGCGATGTCGGCTGCCGATGAAATGGGCGATCACCGGCTGGCCGCCGACGCCGGCCTCGTGCTGACGCTGGTGCGCATGTACAGCGGCGCTGCGGGCTGGGGCGAGGGCGCGCTTGCCGAGGCCCACCGCGCGATTCCGGTGCTCGAGGAGTCCGACGACCAGGCAGGGCTGGCCAAGGCGTGGCGGGTGATCGGCGCCGTCCACGGCGTCGCCTGCCGCTACGGCGAGGCGGCGCCGGCCGTGCAGCGGGCGATCGAGCACGCGCGCAACGCCGGCGACGTGCGTCAGGAGCGGCGCAACGCCGCCGCCTATGCGCTGGCCGCGCTGTACGGGCCGACGCCGGTGCCCGAGGCGATCGCCAGCTGCGAGCGGATCGTCGAGGAGTCGGCGGGCGACCGCCGCAGCGAGGGGCTGGCGCTGTCGGCGCTCGCACAGCTGGAGGCGATGCGCGGGGACTTCGACCTCGCTCGCAAGCGGGTCGAACGCGCCCGCGACATGCTGACCGAGCTGGGAGGCAGCGTCCTCGCAGCGTCGACGTCGATCGACGCCGCGGAGGTCGAGCTGCTGGCCGGTGACCCGGTGGCCGCCGAGGCACGGCTGCGCGACGACCAGCCGATGCTCGAGGCCATGGGCGCCGACTACCTGCTCTCGACCGTCTGCGCCCTGCTCGCCCAGGCCCTGTGCGAGCAGGGCCGCCTTGACGAGGCAGAGGCATCGCTAGCGGTGACGCGCGAGCTGGCCGACGAGGACGACATCGAGTCGCAGGCGTACCTCCGGCGGATCAGCGCCGAGATCGCCGTCGCCCGCGGCGAGGGCGCCAACGCAGTCGAGATGGCGCGGGACGCCAGGGACGTGCTGCGCGACGCGGACGCGCCGGTGCTGCTCGCCGATGCGCTGGTGACGCTCGCCCGGGCGCTGATCGCGGCCGGTGACGAGCAGGCCGGGCGCGCAGCGCTGGACGAGGCGATCGAGGCCTACGACGCGAAAGGCGACTCGGTCGACGCCAGCAAGGCGCGGGAGCTTCGCAGCTCCTCAGCGGTGGCCTAGGGCCGCCACCTGCCGTTCGTCGACGAGTTGACCGTGAACACCACGTCGCTCGTATACGGCACGAACGACCGGTTGGCCACACACGGATCGGGCGACGCCTCGCCGGGGTCGCCGGTGCAGTCCGGGACGAGGATGCCGTCGTGGTACATCGGCAGCAGCGAGCCGTACGGGATCTGCGACTGGTCGACGGTGAACACGAAGGTCATCGGTGTGCCCGGTGTGAAGGTCGACCCGACCGTCACCTCAGAGATCTGGCCGAAGCAGTCGGCGGCCGGGCCACAGGCGTCCTCGGGGCCGGTGGCGTGGACCTCGTTGATGGTCACCGCAGTGCCCAGCGGCGTCCCGGGGATGTCCGCAGATGTCGACATCGGGTTGGTCTTCGTCACGCCGCCGCCTGTATCGGTGGTCACCGTGTCGCCGGCCGGCAACACGTACTGCGAGATCAGGTTGGGCGATGGCGGGATCACTGTGGTGGTCGTCTTCCGCGTCACCTTGACGCTGCACGGGTGGTAGCCACACGTCGTGCCGGTCCACTTCGCCTTGTTGATCACGGTGCCCGGCGTGCTCGGCGCGGTCATCACGATCACGGCGCTGATGGTCGTGTCAGCAGGCACGAAACCGAACTTGCAGATGACGGCGGCCGGATTGATCTTGCAGCTGGCGTTACTGGTCGACGGCGTCGCCGAGATCACGCTCATCCCGTTCGGGATCAGATCCTTGATCTGGATATTGTTGAAGATCCGGGTGCTGGTAAAGGTGGTGGTATACGCCACCGGCTTGGAGACTGTCACCGGCTCCGGCGCCTGAGAAAGTGTCACGTCCTCGGACGGGTTGTCCGCCGACGCCGGCACAGCCCCTGCGACGGCGACAAGCGCCAGCAGAGACAGAACGGCCACACACCCCCGAAGCGCCCCCATGCGGGCAATCGTTGCAGCACGCAGGGAACACGTCAAGTCCCTTTACCTCACAACCGTCGAAGTTGAGGCCTGATTCAGAGGTTCTGAAGCTCGGCCTTGCGCACCCGCGCGAAGCCGGCGGCGCCCAACACGCCGCTGTCCGCCAGGCGGCACATCCACCCGTGACCCGTGTCCGGCGCGGACTCGTCGTCCTCGGTGCCGACCGACGCGAAGATCCGCCCGTCGCGGAACTCCCACTCCTCGATCTGGTCGTGTGCGCTCTCGACGTCCTCGCGGAACTGCGCCAGATCCTCGGACAGACGGGTCTTGACGGTGGCCAGCCAGCTCGACCGCGAGTCCGTGCCGGGCCGCACCCCACACAGCTCGAGCAGGTCGTCCTCGATCTCCTCGAGCTCGAGGGCGTCGACGTAGCGCACGGCCTCGTCCCAGTCCGCGATCTCCCCGGCGTCCAGCGCGACCAGCTCGACCGCCAGGCCCGCCTGCTCGGCGCGCGTCAGGGCGGCCGGGATGTCTCCCGCATCGTCGTCACGCGCCAGCGCGTGCTCGAGCTGGTGATCGGGCAGCGACTCGTACTCGCCATAGTCGCGCTCGGCCAGCAGGTCGAGGTACGGCTCGCCGGCCTCGTCGGCGGCCAGCCGCTCGCCGGACACGACCCAGCTGACCGGGCCGCCGTCCTCGATGGTGGTGAACTGGTGACCCTCGCCGGGCCGGTCGCGCCTGAACCGGCGGAACGCGCCAAGCTCCTCGCGGCCGTCGGGATGGCGCAGCCGCATCCGGTAGCGGCCGGGCTTCGCGATCGCCTGCGGCGGGTCGGCGGTCTCGTCGATCCGCTCGATCAGCCAGTCGCGGCCCTCAAGCCGGACGGCGCTGCCCGGGGCGAGCGGGTCGTCTGTCGTGTAGCGGTGAACGCGCTCGTGGCCGCCCCGGTTCGCCGCGATGACGTCGTAGGTGGCTGCCATGGCACGGAGCGTACCGCCGGGCCACACGCCACACAACGCCGTTACGGCCAGCTGTTTCACCGACGCGGGAGGATGCGCATCCGGTCGAGCACGAACGCGCCGATGCCGCAGAGCACGATCCCCACCACCGTGGACGCGGTGTCCGGGCCCAAGGTGGATCAGCGCGAGCCCCGGCAGCAGCCCCAGGGCGCGACGGCCAGGACGCGCACGATGGGTGGCATCGGCCGCAAGGACAGGATCTCCTCCTCGGCGGCGGACATTCGCGGCGCCCGGCCATCGTCGCCCTTGTACTGCCAGCAGTCGCGGCAGACGCCGGAGACGGTCACGGTGTTCCGGCCGCAGTGCGGGCACGGAGTCGGATCGGGGGTCGGGTGCAGCGCCTCCAGCTCGCGCTGGCTCGCGGTCATCCGCCGCATGGGTTGCTCATCCATCAAGCGGCTCCCACACGAGCTCGGCGAACTCGATGACCAGGTCGACACCGTCGTCGTCCGGGCGCGAGCGGACCTCGCCCGTCCCCACGCTGACCGAGTCGTTCAGCCAGCGGTACCGCTCGTCCTCGGAGAGGTGGATTCCGGTGACCACGATCTGGCGGCGGCCGGCCGGGTAGGCGCGGCCGTAGCCCCGCCAGTCGAACATCACCTGCGCACCGTCCTGGGTCTCGATCACGCCCTGGAAGTCGGGGCAGTACGTGCCGTCGGCGCGCCGCCGCGGGTGGTTGGCGCCGCGCATCCGGCCGGCCAGCCGGCCGCTGCAGGTGCCTTCGGCGATGTACAGATCCTGCCACTCGGCGCCGTACTCGCCGCGCAGCTCGACGCTCCAGCCCTCGGGGTAGGTGAACGACACGCTGTAGAGCGGTTCCAGCCGCACGCTCCGATGATACGGGTCGGTGATGCAACAAAGGGGTCTGACCCCGTTGTTGCACGAGGCCGCAGCCCCGCCCTCGCGTCACGCCCACATCCTCTGCTGGGATCCCGATATGCTCGACGTGTGACGAGCCGCACAAGCCTCACGCTGATGGTGACCGTCTGGACAGCCTGTGGCGCGTACATCGGCGGCGTCGCTGGCTGCATCGGGCTCGTGGGCGCGTTCCTCAGCATCCGTGCGTACATCGGGTTGCCGCTAGGGCGTCGGTACCCGGAACTCGACTACGAGCGACGAAGCGCGGACGACGTTCGATTCGCCGGTGTCCCGTGGGCCAAGGT
>DATLLN010000265.1:0-23777 GCA_035537835.1 Gaiellales bacterium | reverse complement strand
GTGTTGATCTTCAGCTGTCCCTGCGAGCTGAACGTGTCGCCGACCGGATCGTTCGGGTGGAAGATCACCGGCGTCCCGTTGACCGTCACCTGCAGCGCCTGCAGCACGCCGCCCGCGCTCAGGTCGGAGCGGTCGTTCGGCACGAACCGGTAGACGAACGAGTTCGGCTGCCGGGGACCGGTCGGGCTCGAAGGATCGCTGGGATCCGTGTGCAGGGTGGTGCCGCCCTCGTCCTCGTCGACGATCAGGTTGCCGTGGTCGTCGACGCGGATGCCCTCGTAGCTGCCCTTGCCGAACACACCGTCGAGCGTGTGCAGCGCCGAGCCGTCGGGCTTCAGCTCGACGACGCCGCCGCCCGGCCCGTTCTCCTGGGTGAACAGCAGCGTCCGCGTGAACGGATCCCACGTGGTGCCGTCGAGCGCGCTGAAGTGCCTCAGCCCGTCTGCGCCGGTCGGCGTCAGCAGCGTGATCCGGTGCGCTGGGTCGGCGACGTCGAGGTTGACACGCGTGATGTAGGCGAGGTCGGCGCCGTTCTCATGGCCCTGGAACACGAAGTGGTGGCCGTAGTCGTATCCGGGCGTCGGTCCGCCGACGCCGCCGGGCAGCACCAGGTAGGTGTTGCCGTCCGGCTCGGTGGCCGTGTCGTCGCTCAGCCGGCCGAACGTGGTGATCGGGCCGGACGGGTTCTCCAGCGGGCCGCTGCCGACCGCTGTTTTGACGAGCTGGTGGCCGTTGACGATCCTGTTCGGCGGAGTGCCGGAGTTCGGGTTGGCGGTGGGAATGCCGATCGGCAGCGCGGCAGCCGGGCCTGCAAAGATCGCCATCGCGACGCAGGCAGAGGCAGCCGCTCCCAGCCTCTTTCGAGATCCCATGGATCCTCCTTGATTGACGGGTTCTCGGACGCCCGTCAACGTAGTCCCGACCCCGGTAGGCGAGCGGTTCAGGTGCGGTGTCGGTCTGGCGAAGCCGCTAGCGGAACATGCTGCGGGAGATGATCAGCCGCTGGATGTCGTTGGTGCCCTCGTACAGCTCCTCGAGCTTGGCGTTGCGCAGCCAGCGCTCGGCCGGGTACTCGGTCGAGTACGAGTATCCGCCCAGCGTCTGGCAGCAGGCCCAGGTCGAGAACCAGGCGGCCTCGGACGCCGCCAGCTTGGCCATCGATGCCTCGGTCGAGAAGCTCATCCCGGCGTCGGCCAGCCGGGCGGCGTGGTGGGCCATCAGCCGCGCCTGGTCGAGCTTCATCCGCGCGTCGACCAGCCGGAACGACACGGCCTGGAACTCGTGGATCGCCTTGCCGAACGCGTGTCGCTGCTTCGCGTACTCGACGGCGTACTCGAGCGCCGCCCGGCCGATGCCGATCGAGTTCGCCGCCAGCTGCACGCGGGTCACGTCGAACCAGCGCATGACGCCGTAGAACCCCTGGCCCTCGTCCCCGATCCGCCGGTCGTCGGGCAGCGCACAGTCGGTGAAGAACAGCTCGCCGGCGGGGTAGCAGCGGGCGCCCATCTTGGGCAGCTTGCGGCCGATCTCGAAGCCCGGGTCGCCGCGCTCGAGGACGAACGCCGTGATCCCCTTCGACCGCGTTCCCGGGGCGACGGTCGCGAACACCAGGTAGAGATCGGCGACCGGCGCGTTCGAGATCCACGTCTTCTGCCCATTCAGCACGTAGCCGTCGTCCGTCTCGTTGCGCCGGGCGTGCGATGTCATCGCGGCGGCGTCGGATCCGACCTCGGGCTCGGTGGTGGCCAGCGCGCCGATCGGCGGGCGCTCCGTGCACAGCGGCGTCACCCACCGCTGCTTCTGCGCGTCGTCTCCCATGGCGACGATCGGGCCGGCAAAGAACCCGCCGCCTCCGATGCAGCCCGCCATCGGCGCGTCGCCCCACGCCAGCTCCTCGATGATCCGCGCGCCGGTCAGCAGGCTCGACACTCCGCCCCCGCCGTACTCCTCGGGCAGGTCGTAGCTGGCGAGGCCGAGCTCGGCGGCGCGGTGCACGATGTCCCACGGGAACTCCCCGGACTCGTCGTAGCGGGCAGCCTGCGGCCGCATCTCGCGCTCGGCGAAGTCGTGGGCGAGCTCGACGAGCTCGTCGTCAACGTCGGGCATGGCTGTCTCCCTGGTCGAGGATGATGCGAGCGTCGAGCGCCCAGACTCCGCCGGCCGCGACCACCAGCGGGTTGATCTCGATCTCGGCGATCTCGGGATGCGCGGCGGCAAACCGGCTGAGCGCTGCGAGCGCCGCAGCGGCATGGCCGGCCGCGAGCGCCGGGCCGCCGCGATAGCCGCCCAGCAGGGCCCCACACCGGAGCCGTGTCAGCAGCCGCAACGCGCCGTCGGCGTCGACCGGGGCCAGCGCCACGGCGGTGTCCGCGGCCAGCTCGGCCAGCGTCCCGCCCGCACCGGCGACGGCCACGCACCCGAAGGCGGGATCGCGCCGGCATCCCAGCAGCAGCTCGACCGAGGGGCCGGCCTCGAGCATCTGCTCGACCGTCCAGGCGCCCGGCGCCAGCCGCTCCGTGGTCACGGCGATCGCCTGCTCCAGCGCGGCCTCGTCCTCGACGCCGAGCACCACGCCACCGGCGTCCGACTTGTGCTCGCCGGCGAGCGCCTTGAGCACGACCGGGTATCCCAGCCGGCCGGCGGCCGCGAGCGCCTGACCGGCATCGTGGACGAGCCCGGCGGGCACGACCGGGATCCCCAGCCCCTTGACGGCCTCGCGTGCCGCCCAGTACCCGGCGGCGGTCACCGGCTGCTCGGCCGCCGGTTCGTCCGGCACGCCGGAGGGATCGGCCGCGGCGTCCCAGGCGACGCGCAGCGCCCGCGCCGACGACTCGATGTCACGATGGACGACAAGGCCCGCAGCGACCGCCTCGGCCACCGCCGGCGACGACGGGCGGTCGGTCGTGAACACCACCGGCATCGCCGTGCGGTCGACCAGCTCTCGGAAGCCCGCAACGCTGTCACGCTCGACGCCCGCCAGCGACTCGTCGGCGTCGAACCACATCGAGAACGGCGAGCCGGTGACGGCCACGGCGTCGACGGCGCCGGAGTCGAGCAGGAGCCCGGCCACCGAGACCAGGTTGCCCGCGTCGCTGAGCGTCGCACCGATCAGATCGACCGGATTGTCGGTGGACGCGGACTGCGGCACCGCGCCGGCGATCAGCCGCGCGGTCTCGGGCGGCAGCACCGGTACCTGCAGCCCGGCCGCGACGACGGCATCGGATGCGATCACGCCGTTGCCCCCGCCGGTCGTGATCACCCCGACCCGGCGCCGCCTCGGCCATCTCCCGGGGCGTCCAGACCCGCACCGCACCGCAGGCGGCGCACATCGCGTCGACCACGGCCGAGTCGCCGACCAGCGCGCCGGTGTGCGACAGCGCGGCCCGCGCACCGGCCGCCGACCGGCCGGGTGCCAGCAGCACCACCGGCTTGCCGGCCTCGCGCAGCGCGAGCGCGGCCCGGCCGAACGCACGGCCGTCGGGGAACGCCTCGCAGTACACGGCGACGGCGCGCGTCCGCTCGTGCGACACGCAGTCGGCCAGCACCTCGGCGACCGTCACGTCCGCCTGGTTGCCGACCGAGACGAAGCGCGAGAAGCCGAGTGCCAGGTCGCGCGCCCGGTCGCCGAAGTCGATGCTCAGGTTGCCCGACTGGGAGACGAACGCCACGTCGCCCGCCGGCAGGTCGATCCAGGGGGCAGCATGCAGACCGCTGCCCGTGTCGACGACGCCCATGCAGTTCGGGCCGAGCAGCACCGCGCCGGCCTCCTGCGCGGCCTGAGCCATCCGCCGCTCGACCTCGCGGCCCGCCGCGCCGGTCTCGCCGAACCCGGCGGCGATTGCGACCACCGCGCGGACGCCAGCGGCGAGCACCTGGTCGGCCACGGCAGGCAGCACCCGCGACGGGACGACCAGCACGGCCAGCTCGGGCACCTCCGGCAGCCCGTCCAGCGAGGGCATCGTCGCCCGTCCCAGCACCTCGGGCCGGCGCTCGCTGACGAAGTACACCGGCCGCTCCGGCTCGCCCCGGAGCAGCCGCTCGGCCACCGCCCGGCCCCACGACCCGTGGATGTCGGAGGCCCCGTACACGACCACCGACGACGGGGCGAACAGCGGGTCGAGCGTCCGTGTCAGGTCCACGTGCTCCCGCCGTCGACCGCCACGCACTGGCCGGTGACGTACGACGCGTCGTCCGAGAGCAGGAAGGCGACGACCGCGGCGATCTCCTGCGGCTCCGCGAACCGGCGCATCGGAATCTGCGGCAGCCAGCCGAGCTTGACCTCCTCCGGCACGGCATCCAGCATCGGCGTGTTCACCGGCCCGGGGGCGACCGCGTTGCAGCGCACGCCGTGGCGCGAGTGCTCCAGGGCCACCGTGCGCGTCAGGGCGACGATGCCCGCCTTGGCCGACGCGTAGTTGGCCTGGCCGAACGAGCCATGCCGCGCCTCCGACGAGACGTTGACGATCGCCCCGCCTCCGCGGTATCGCATCGCCGGCACGGCGTGCTGGCACCCCAGCCAGGTGCCCGTCAGGTGCACGTCGATCACGGCGCGCCACTCGTCGTCGGTCATCTTGAGCAACGTGCGGTCGCGGGTGATGCCGGCGCAGTTGACGAGCAGGTCGAGACCGCCCAGCTCGCCGACCGTCTCGCCGACCGCCGCCTCCCAGTCCGCCCTGCGGCTGACGTCGACCGCACACGACGCGGCGCGTTCGCCGAGCTCGGCCGCGACGCCCGCGCCAGCACCGCCGCTGAGGTCGGCCAGCATCAGCGACGCGCCGTCGGCGGCCAGTCGCCGCGCAACCGCCGCGCCGATCCCCGACCCGGCACCGGTGACCAGCGCGACCTTGCCGTCCAGGCCGGCCACCTACGCACCCTCCGGCCGGCGCGCGACCAGCCACACATCGCGCCCGGACTGGACGACCTCGTCACGCTGATTGCGCACCTCGACCTCGAGCGAGACGACGCCCATCGTCGGCCGCGAGCCGCTCGGCCGTACGTCGTCGATGCGGCACAGCACGTGGATCGTGTCGCCCGGGTAGGTGGGGCCGGTGAACCGCCGGGTCTCCTCCAGATAGGCGATGATCTCGACGTCGTCCAGGCCCGGCGTCGCCAGCCCGCTCGACATCGCCAGCACCAGCAGTCCATGGGCGATGCGACCCTCGAACGGCGTGTTCTCGCGCACCCACGGCTCGTCGGTATGCAGCCGATTGAAGTCGCCGGAGACGCCGGCGAACGCCATGATGTCGCTCTCCGTCACCGTCCGGCCGGCGGAGCGGAACTCGGCGCCCGGCGCCAGATCCTCGAGGTAGGTCGGCACGTCAGCCTCCAGTGAAGCAGGGCAGGGGTGTCTCGTCGTCGCCGGGAGGGAAGACGACCCGAACCGGCAGCTCGCAGCGCACGTCCTCCGGCGGCACGTCGACCACCCGCGCGGCGATCCGCACGCCCTCCTCCAGCGCGATGATCGCGAACACGTACGGCGTGTCCGGCGCGAACTCGGGGTTGGTCGAACGGCGGACGACCGTGAACGTGTGGACGACGCCCCGCCCGGAGGCGTCGACCCACGCAGGCTGCCCGCCGCAGCGCAGGCAGTGGGCGCGCGGGTACCACTGATGCTCGCCGCACCGCTCGCACCGCTGGATCAGCAGCCGGCCGTCGCGAGCCGCCGCCCAGAACTCCTCGGAGAGCGCGTCGATCTGCGGGCGTGGCTTCGGCATCGCGTCCACCTCAGACTCCCAGGATCGCGGTCGCCGTGGCGGACAGGCTGCCGCCGGTGCCGTGCACCAGGCAGGTGCGCGGCCCGTTGAGGCGGACGCCCGGCGACTCACCACGCAGCTGGCGCACGCCCTCGATCATGCACAGCGCACCGCGGCGGCCGGGATGGTTGCTGGAGAGCCCTCCGCCGTCGGTGTTGATCGGCAGCGAGCCTGACGGGTCCAGCGCACCGGACTCGACGAAGGCGCCGCCCTCGCCGCGGGGACAGAAGCCGAGTGACTCCAGCGTGACCAGCACCGTGATCGTGAAGCTGTCGTACAGCTGGGCGCAGTCGATCTCGTCATGGCCGATCCCGGCGGACGCGAAGGCCCGGGCCCCCGAGCCGACGGCCGCAGTCTCGGTGAACGGCCACATCTGGCTCATGGAGATCTGGCCGAGCGCCTCGCCGAATCCCAGCAGGTAGACCGGCGTGCTCGAGAGCTGCTCGGCGCGGCGGCGCGATGCCAGCACGAACGCGCCGCCCGAGTCGGTGACGATGCAGCAGTCGTTGCGATGCAGCGGGTCGGCGATCATCGGCGAGGAGAGCACGTCGTCGACGGTCATCGGCTCGCGGAAGCGGGCGTGCTCGTTGCCGGCGGCGTTCTCACGGCACTGCACCGCGATCGCCGCGAGCTGCTCCGGCGTGGTGCCGTAGTCGTGTGCGTGGCGGGTCGCGGCCAGCGCGTACGTGGCGACGGTGGTCGGGCCGTACGGCACCTCCCACTGGCCGGGACCCGCGGCCGCCGTGTTGTAGTCGGGGAACGGCAGCACTCCGGACGCGCCGGCCGCCGCGTAACTGACGACCACGACGTCGGCCAGGCCGGCGGCGATCGCGACGGCCGCGTGCCCAGCGTGCGTGATGAACGCTGCCCCGCCGATGTCCGTCGAGTCGAACCACCTGGGGTGGATGCCCATGTACTCGGCGACCTCGCTCAGCGACATCTGCAGGCCGCCCTCCGACGGAAACGCGGCCGCCGTGGCGAACCCGTCGACGTCGCCCAGCTCGAGGCCCGCGTCGGCCAGCGCGCCGAGGATGCACTCGGCGTGGATCGCGTACGGATGGACGCGCGGGGCACGCCGTAACGGCGACTCGTAGACGCCAACGACCGCCACCTCTCCGCTTGGGAACCCCATTCGCCGCACCTCGCTTGCAGTGATCGTACGATCGTACGATAATGGTCTGTGGAATGCAACCGACCGCCCGCCTGAGCCCAGCCCGCCGCCGGGAGCTGATCGTCGCGGCGGCGCGCACCTCGGTGCTGGAACGCGGGTTGGCGGCGACCAGCGTCCGCGAGGTTGCCCGCGCGGCCGGCGTCTCGATCGGCACCGTCACGTACCACTTCTCCGGGATCGACGAGCTGCTGACGGAGGTGCTGCGCGTCACCCTGCGTGACTTCTACCGGCCCCGCCGGCGGCGGCTCGACCCTGACGCCACCGCGCTCGACCGGCTGCGGCTCCTGATCGACGAGCACTTCACCTCGCCGGAGCTGTACGAGCAGTGCGTGATCTGGATGGAGTACTGGCCGCGCGCGATCCACGTGCCCTCGGCCCGCGCATGGCGACATCGGCGCTACTCGACGTACCGCCGGTACATCGCCCGCGTCCTGGCCGCAGGAGCGGAGGCGGGCGAATTCGCGGTCGAGGACCCCGACCGGCTCGCTACCGAGTTCCTCGCGCTGTTCGACGGGCTCTCCGTGCAGATGGTGGTCGAGGACATCGACATGGAGTTCGCACGCAGCTCGCTCGAGCGGTTCTTCGAGAACCGGCTGGGCGTGGCGATGCAGTAGCGTCCCCGGCCGATGCCCGGCATCTACCCCGAGATCGAGCCCTCGGCGCACGGCATGCTCGACGTCGGCGAGGGCAACGCGATCTACTGGGAGACCTGCGGCGCCGGCGAGGGGAAGCCGGCAGTGGTCGTGCACGGCGGACCGGGATCGGGCTGCACACCCTGGCATCGGCGGCTGTTCGACCCGGCCGCATACCGCACCGTGCTGTTCGATCAGCGAGGTGCCGGCCGCAGCCGGCCGCACGCCGGCGATCCGGCGACATCGATGGAGGCCAACACGACGCCACATCTGGTGGCCGACATGGAGCTGCTGCGGCTGCACCTGGGAGTCGAGCGCTGGCTCCTGCTGGGCGGCTCGTGGGGCAGCACGCTGGCGCTGGCGTACGCCGCGGCGCACCCTGATCGCGTCACGGAGCTCGTGCTGTTCGGTGTGACGACCGGCCGACGGTCGGAGGATGACTGGCTGTTCCGCGAGGGGCTGGCGCCGATGTTCCCTGCGCAGTGGGCCCGGCGCCGCGAGGCAGTACCGGACGGCTACCGCTGCGACGACGTCGTCGAGTCGTACCGGCGGATGCTGGAGAGCGGCGACCCCGGTCTGCGCGAGCACGCCGCCTACGAGTGGTGCGTGTGGGAGTCGGTGACGCCGTCCTGGCCGCCGCGCGACGGCCTGTCCCCGCGCTTCAAGGACGCAACATTCCGGCTGGGGTTCGCGCGGACGGTCACCCACTACATCGCCCACGACGCGTTCCTCGACGCGGACGCGTTAGCCAGGGGGATCGACCCACCGGCCGGCGTCCCCGGCGTGCTGGTCAACGGCCGCTTCGACCTGCAGGCGCCGCTCGGCACCGCATGGGAGCTTGCCCGCCGCTGGCCGGAATCGGAGTTGGTGGTCGTCGGCGATGCCGGGCATTCGGTCAGCGAACCGGTCGCTTCAGCGATCGTCGGGGCGACCGACCGCTTCGCCCACGAGCGACGCTGACTTCGATACCGTGCGCACATGACAGAGCACCGCTACGTGCTCGGCAGCGCGGAAGCCGAGCTGCGGCGGCTCGACCTGCAGGCCGCCTCGATCGACCGCCCGACCCGGCTGATGCTGCAGGCGGCCGGCATCGCCGACGGCATGCGGGTGCTCGATCTCGGCACCGGCCCCGGTCACGTCGCGGCCATCCTGTCCGAGCTGGTCGGCCCGGCCGGCGAGGTGGTCGGCCTCGATCTGTCGACCGACATGCTCGAGGTTGCTACCGGACGCGTGGCCGACGCGGGACTCGCGAACGTCCGGTTCGAGCAGGGCGACGTCAGCGTCTGGCGCGACGAGCGGCCGTTCGACGCCGTCGTCGGCCGGCTGGTGATGTTCCACATGCCCGACCCCGAGGCGGTGCTGCGTCATCATGTCGCCGCGATCCGGCCGGGCGGCCGGATGGCGATGGTGGACTTCGACGTCGGCGGTGCGCGCAGCGAGCCGCCGGTCGACACGGTGATGCGGACGCGCGACTGGGTGATCGGTGCCTTCCGCCATGCGGGCGCGCATCCCACGGTCGGCACCCGGCTGAAGCTGCTCCTCGAGGCGGCGGGCCTCACCGGCGTGGTGTCCTTCGGCGTGCAGGGATACATGGCTCCCGACGACCCGACCGGGCCGGCCCTGCTGGCGGGGGTCGCGGGCACGCTCAGCCCGGTGATCCTGGGAGCCGGGATCGCGACCGAGCACGAGCTCGGTCTGGACACGCTGGAAGCCCGGCTGGCCGACGCCCTCCGCGAGGCTGACGCCGTCTTCCTGCCGCCGACCGTGGTCGGCGCGTGGGGCTCAGTCGTCGGCTGATCGCTGCAGCCAGAGCGTCGCGTGGCGCGGCTGCACCGACTTGTCCACAACGCCGATCAGCTCCTGGCAGAGCGCGTCGAGGTCGATCTGCTCGCGCAGCCGGCCGCTGAACGCCCGGGCCGCCTCTTCGGCATCGGCCGTCCGGCGTGAGAAGCGGCGGTCGATCGTGCGCTGGATCCTCCGCCGCGCCGGCTGGAAGGCCAGCGCCACCGCGAGCGTGGACAGTGTCACGGCCAGTGCGCCCGATTGGCCGGTGGCCGAGCGGAACACCTCGCCCAGGATGGCGATGCCGCCCAGGTAGACCAGCGCCAGCACGGCGACCAGGCAGGTGTAGACCAGCGTCCGGCGGATGACGAGGTCTATGTCGTACAGCCGGTGGCGGAGGATGGCGATGGCCATCAGCGCCGGGAACAGCACGATCGCGCCGACGAACGGGAGACTTCCCGAATCGTCGACACCGAGCACCCCGAGCACGACGGAGACGACGACCAGCACTGCCTCGAACAGGACGCCCACGGCGACCCACTGCATCTGCTGGCGGCGGACGCCGGAGGAGCGCCGGTAGCGGAGCACGATCGAGACGACCGACAGCACGAACGCCGCGAGCGAAACCACGAAGGCGACGCCCCGGACGACCTGGACCAGACTGCTCCACGGCTCAGCGCCGACCAGCAAGGGATTCGTCTGGTCCGCGAGCGGCGACGAAAACGTCATATCGGTGAAGCCGCCGGCCACACCGGCGACGCCCGAGGCCACCGTGGCGAGGACGACGAACCGCCACCGTGGAGTCAGCGGTCGGCCGTCGGGAAACAGCAGCACCAGCAGCGTCATCAGCATCACGAACACCGTGTCGAACGCGCTCGACGAGATCCAGAGTGCGGCACCGGTGCCCGGCAGCTCGTCGGGCGAGACGGCCAGCGCGTAGACGACGTAGTTCTGCGCCAGGCTGTGCGGCACCGAGAGGAAGACGGCCATCGCGATGAACAGCCAGCCGAAGCTGTTAGCCCGCTCGCGGGACACGATCAGCGCCCCGACCGTCCCGAACCCGATCGTCACCACCGCGAACATGAACGTGGCAACCAGCGACTGGACGTGGCGGTCGAGCAGCCCCAGCCAGATCGCCGCGGCGTTGACGGCGATGATCAGGCCGACGATCGTCCAGGCCATTCGATGACGCCGAATTCCCATTCCGCGGTGAGTCTCTCACCACGGCCGTTCCGGCAACGTTACGGGACGCTGTCGGGGATACTGGCGCCGTGATCGACGCGATCGTCGTCGGAGGCGGGTTCGCCGGCGCAACCGCCGCGCGCGAGCTGTCCCGCGCAGGCTGCCGGGTGGTGCTGCTGGAGGCCCGAGACCGCCTGGGCGGCCGCACCTGGACGAGCTCCTTCGCCGGCCAGCCGGTCGAGATGGGCGGCACCTGGGTGCACTGGCACCAGCCGCACGTCTGGGCAGAGCTGACGCGCTACGGCCTGGAGCTCGCGGAGTCGCCGTCGGCGCCGGTGGTGCGCTCGGCGGAGGACGAGCACGACGCGGTCGAGCTGTTCGCTGCCCTGGGAGAAGCGAACGGCAGGGTCTGTTACGACGCGCAGGCCATGCTGCCGCGGCCACACGACCCGCTGTCGGGCGACGTCGCCGCCATCGACGGGATGTCCATCGCCGACCGCATCGACCAGGCCGCACTGGACGAGCCAGAGGCGTCGTGGCTGGCGTCGCTGTGGGAGACGTCGGGCAGCGCCTACCTCGACGAGGTCGGGCTGGCCGCGGCGCTCCGCTGGTTCGCACTGGCCGGGTTCAGCTACGAGCTGATGATCGACTGCGTGTCCCGTTTCAAAATCGCCCGCGGCACCCGCGCGCTGGTCGAGGCGATCGCGGCCGACGGGGGGGCCGAGATCCGGCTCGAGTCGCCGGTCGCCGCCGTCGAGCACGACGGCCGGCGCGTGGCCGTCAGCCTGCGCGGCGGCGGCACGGTCGAGGCGTCTGTGGCCGTCGTGGCGCTGCCGCTGAACGTGCTCGGCTCGATCGAGTTCGACCCGCCGCTGTCCGAGGGCAAGCGGGAGGCCGCCGCAGCCGGCCAGGCGTCGCACGGCATCAAGATCTGGGTGCGCGCCCGGGGCGAGCTCGGCCGCGCGGCGATCGCAGCGCCGAGGACGGCGATCAACTACATGCAGCCGGAGTACCGCGTCGAAGGCGACACCCTGCTGGTCGGCTTCGGCCCCGACAGCGCGCTGCTCGACCCCGGGGACGAGGCGGCCGTGCTCGCGGCGGCCGCACGCCTGTACCCGGACGCCGACCTCGTCGCGGCGCACGGCCACGACTGGGTCGCCGACGAGTTCGCGAAGGGCACGTGGTCGATGTACCGGCCGGGGCAGCTGACCGGCTCGCTGCGCGAGCTCCAGCGGCCGGAGGGGCGGGTGGTGTTCGCCGGCTCGGACGTCGCGAACGGCTGGAACGGCTTCGTCGACGGGGCCATCGAGAGCGGCCTGTGGGCCTCGCGGATGGCTCGTGCGCTGATCGCCGGCGGTGGCCGGTAGTCTGTCGACAATGACCGAGCCGGCAGCCAGCGCCACCAGCGTCCTCGAGGCGACGCCTCCCCGGTTCACGCCCGCCGAGGTGTCCGCGATCGCCCTCGAGCTGTTCGGCATCGACGGCGAGGCGCGCGAGCTGGGCAGCGAGCGCGACCAGGCGTTCATGATCGACGACGGCGATGCGGGCGGCGTGGTCAAGATTTCGAACCTGGGTGAGGACCCGGAGGTGCTCGACCTGGAGACCGCCGCGATCCTGCACATCGGCCGCGCCGACGCCGACCTGCCGGTCGCCCGGCCACAGCTCCCGCTGGGACTGACCGACGAGTCGGATCCAGCCTCCTACCGCCCGACCACGGACGGCCCCGAGGGCCGCCACTTCGTGCGGCTGTTCGAGCGGATGCCCGGCCGTGCCGCCGCGCCCGGGAGCGACCTCGACGATCGCGCGCTGCGCGCCTACGGCGAGACGCTGGCCCGGCTCGGGATCGCCCTGCGCGGCTTCTTCCACCCGCGGGCCGGCCGCAGCTTTCTGTGGGATACCAAGAACGCGCTCGGGCTGCGGCCGCTGGTGTCGTCGATCCCCGACCCGCGGCATCGCGCCATCGTCGATGGGCTGCTCGACCGCTACGAGCAGCGGGTCACCCCCGCCTGGCCGCGGCTGCGGAGCCAGGTCATCCACGGCGACTTCGCCCTCGACAACGCGCTGCTCGACGACCGCGACCGCGTGGTCGGCATCATCGACTTCGGCGACATCGTCCACAGCGCATTGGCGACGGATCTCGCCTCCTCGCTGTCCTCGGTGCTGCGCACCCGTGACGAGGAGGACGTCTTCCGCGCGGCACGCCTCCTGATCGACGGCTTCCAGTCGCGCGTCGGGCTGGAGCCGCTCGAGCTCGAGCTGCTCCCCGACCTGCTGGCGGCGCGGCTCTGCACGATCGTGTCCATCAGCGCCTGGCGGGTGATCAGCTATCCGGAGAACGCCGAGTACATTCAGGCGTGGGATCCCGGTTCCTGGATGCTGCTGAACCTGTTCGACCGGGTCGGCATGGACACGGTGGCGCAGGAGCTGGGCGCCGAGCGGCCGCGCGTCGCCAGCGCCGAGCTCGCGAAGCGCCGCCGGCAGGCGCTGGGCTCGGCCATCACGGCGCTGACCTATTCCGAGCCGGTGCACGTGCAGCGCGGCGAGGGCCCGTGGCTGTTCGACGCCGACGGACGCAGGCTGCTCGACGTCTACAACAACGTCCCGGTCGTCGGCCACTGCCACCCGCGGGTGACCGAGGCCGTCGTCCGCCAGACGCGGACGCTGAACACACACGCCCGCTACCTGTACGAGCCGCTGATGGACCTCGCCGAGCGGCTGATCGCCGCCATGCCCGACGGCAGCGGCCTGGACACGGTGGTCGTGGTCAACTCGGGCAGCGAGGCGAACGACCTGGCCTGGCGGATCGCCAAGGCGTGCACCGGCGGGTCGGGCGCGCTGGTCACGGACTTCGCCTACCACGGCGTGACCACGGTGATCGCCGAGGTCTCGCCCGAGGAGTGGCCCGCCGGCTACCGGCCGCACGGCGTCGAGACCGTCGCCGCCGACGACACAACCCGGCTGGGCGCCGAGACAGCTGCAGCCGTCGGCCGCCTGCGCGATCGTGGCGTCGCGCCCGCCGCGGCATACCTCGACGGCGGGTTCACCAGCGACGGCGTGCGGACTCCGGCTCCCGCTGACGTCGCCGCCATGGTCGACGGCTGGCGCGACGCGGGCGGCCTGTTCGTGGGCGACGAGGTGCAGGCCGGACATGGGCGCACGGGCGACCACATGTGGTCGTTCCAGGGGTTCGGGATCTCGCCCGACTTCGTCACGCTGGGCAAGCCGATGGGCAACGGCTATCCGGTCGCCGCGCTGATCACCCGCGCCGACCTGATGGACCGCTTCGCCGAGACGACGGACTTCTTCTCGACGTTCGGCGGCAACCCCGTTGCCGCCAGGGCGGCGATCGCCGTGCTCGACGTGATCCGCGACGAGCGGCTGATGGAGAACGCCGCGGTCGTCGGTGAGGCTCTGCGCGATCGGCTGCGCGACGTCGCAGCGCGCCATCCCGTGCTGGGCGATGTCCGCGGCCGCGGGCTGCTGATCGGGGTCGACGTCGTCGACACCGACGGCGCTCCGGACGGGGCCGCGGCCGGCCGGATCGTGGATGGACTGCGCCAGCGGGGCGTCCTCGTCGGCCGCACGGGACCGCACTCGAACGTGCTCAAGATCCGGCCGCCGCTCGTCTTCGCCGACGAGCATGCGGTGCTCATGGCGGACACGCTGGCGGCCGTCCTCGCGGAGTCGTGAGCACCGGCTGGAGCGCATACGACGAGGGGTACCTGCAGGCGTACGGCTGGGCGGGATCGCTGGCGGCCGGCGCCTCGCTCCCGGTCGAGCAGCCGCCGATCGCCCTTGGGCCGGGTGAGGTCGCCCACGCGCACCTCTCGCCCGTCAACGTGCTCGGATACTTCGGCGAGGACGCCCAGTACCGGCGGTCGTTCCTGCTGTTCGGCGGCCCCGTCGGGCTGGCCGTCACCGGCGCGGCGAGCCTCGCCTACAACGCGTCGAAGAAGGCGGAGGCCGAGCGCAAGGCGAAGCCGAGCTGGCACCGGCTGGGCGGCGCCGACCTGGTGATGACCAGCCAACGGCTGGCGCTGACGCTGAAGGGGCAGATCGAGTCGTTCTGGTACGCCGAAACCGGGCCGATGCAGGCGGCGGCCGGCGCCGGCGGCGTACCGGCGGTGCAGCTCCAGCCGTCCGGGATGCCGCTGCTGCAGATCGAATCCGCATGGGCGCCGGTGCTGTACGTGCTGGTGCACCACCTGCTCGACGGCCGCCCCCCGGGAGTCCCGCTGCCGCCGGATCTGCTCGACCGGGCACGCGCGCAGGGCAGGCTGGCCGGCTAGATCCGCGCAGGAGTCGTGCGCGCGGTGCCGTAGAGGCTCCTGATGGGTGGCACGCGACGTACGCGCATGGCGATCGCGGCCGTGGGGATCGCGGCCGCGCTGGCGATCGGCGGGGGCAGCGCCGGACAGGCGGCGCCGTCGGTCTGCACGATCACCGGCACGCCGGGCAACGACACGCTCAACGGCACGGGCGGCGACGACGTGCTCTGCGGGCTGGGCGGCAACGACACGCTGGACGGCGGCGGCGGGGACGACGTCCTGCTGGGCGGCCCCGGCTCCGACACGCTGCGCGGCGGCGCGGGCCGGGACACGGCGAGCTTCGAGAGGTCCACCGCGCCGGTCACCGTCGACCTGGCCGCGGGAACCGCGAGCGGCGAGGGCGGCGACACGCTGTCCGACGTCGAGGGCGTGATCGGCTCACCGCAGGCCGACTCGATCACCGGCGACGCGGGCGCGAACACGCTGGACGGCGGCGGCGGGGACGACACCATCATGGGCGGCGCGCCGCCGCGCACCGGCGACGTGGTCTACGACAGCACCCGCGACGGTCCCAAGAACTTCAACGTGTTCACCAAACCGCCGTGCCGCACCTGCAGTCCCGACGCGCTGACCACCAACCCGACCAACGACTTCGCCCCGGCCTGGTCGCCGGACGGCCGCCGCATCGCGTTCACCAGCCGGCGCTCCGGCAACTACGACCTGTACGTGATCAACGCCGACGGCAGCGGCGTCCGCCGGCTGACGACCGACCCGGGATTCGACGGCTTCCCCTCGTGGTCGCCGGACGGCACCCGGATCGCCTTCGAGAGCAGCCGCGCCGGCGGCAACTACGACATCTGGATCATCAACGCCGACCCGCCCGCGAGCCCGCGGCGGGTGACCAGCGACCCGGCGGTCGACGGGCTGCCGGCGTGGTCGCCCGATGCGCGCCGGATCGCCTTCGATTCGAAGCGCGACGGCGACTGGGAGATCTACATCACGGCCCGCGGCGGCAAGGTCTCGCGCGTGACGTCGAACACGGTCTCGGACGTCCAGCCGGCGTGGTCGCCCGACGGCCGCCAGCTCGCCTTCGTCCACAACCACGGGCTGCCCGGGGTATACGTGCGGCGGCTGTCCACAGGGGTCGCCCGGCTGCTGGCCGGCGGGCCGGCGTACCAGCCGTCGTTCTCACCGGACGGCCGCTCCGTGATCTTCGCCTGGCAGCAGCAGAGCCTGGAGCTGGCGTCGATGGCATCGACGGACGGCGGCGGCAAGGCGTCGCTGACGTCGAACGCGTTCCAGGACGAGCTGGGGCGGTTTGCGCGCGACTGCGCCGGCCGCTGCAACAGCGACGGCGGCGACGATCTGATCGGCGGCCCGGGCAACGACATCCTGCTGGGCAGCGCCGGGCCGGACACCCTGTCGGGCGGTGACGGCAACGACCGGCTGTTCGGCGGCGCCGGCGGGGCCGACACGCTCCAGGGCGGCGCCGGCAACGACTCGCTCAGCGTCCACGACGGCGCCGGCGGCGACAGCGACGACGGCGGATCGGGCGACGACTGGTGCGAGGTCGACACCGGCGAGCCCCGCACGGCCTGCGAGCGTTAGCGCGCGGGGAGCGGGTCGATCTCGATCGTCGCCAGGACGCCGTCCACCTTCGGCATCGCCGACCGCGCCCTCGCCGCAGCGCCGATCACCACGTACAGCCCGAACGCCCGGCCGCTGTCGTTGAAGAACCGCTGGTAGCCGGCCTGGCCGGGGATGCGGCGGAGCAGGTGCGACGGCGAGGCCGCGGCCGGATCGATCTCCGGTACGCTGGCCGCGGCGAACTGAGCCGTGGCCGCCAGCGCCGGCTCGTACTCGACCATCACCACCAGGACGCCGTCGGCCGGCATCAGCTCCGCCGTTCGGGTGGCGAAGTCGCCGTCGTCCGGCGCCAGCGCGACGTTCGCCGCGTGGACGACCGGCTGCGCGGCCGGATCGGGCCGCTTGTAGATCCGTCCCTCCCAGCCGGGCGGCAGGCCGACCCGGATGCCGTGGGCCGAGAGGTTCACGCGACCACCACCATTACCAACAGCACGGCGGCGGCGATCTGGCCGCCCAGAGTGACCCGACGACCCGCTGGCTCCCAGCGCCGCAGATGTCCGTCCATGCGCGCGAGGTCGGCCGACCGGCGCACCCGGCCGCCGGGCAGCACGCTCAGCCACCGCACCGCGCCGAAGACCGCGCCGATCATCGCGCCGGCCGCCGGCGATCCCGACAGGACGGCCGCGGCGAAGGCCAGATAGACGGCGGATGTGGTGACGACGGTGACAACGCCCAGCCCGAGCTGGAACCCGAAGCCGACGCCGTACACCCAGCCGCGGTACCGGTTCAGCCAGCGGTCGTCGACCTGGCGGCGGACGGTGGGCAGCCGCAGACCGCCGAGGCGGAGGTCGGCGGCGATCCCGGCCACGGCCAGCAGCGCCAGCGCCCCGGCCGCCTCACGCGGACCGGCCGCGCCGGACAGTGTGGCGCCGAGCCAGCCCATCAGCCAGCCGACGAGCGAGCCGGCACCGACGGCTCCGACCCCGAACCAGGCCACCGTGACCCACCATCTCGCGTTGCGGCCCGACTCACCGAGCCAGGTGATGCTGCCCAGCATCGACTCTCCTCAGGGCGACCACGCCGACCGCACGCCGGCCGCGATCGCGAGGCCGATGCCGGCCACGACAACGGCATCGCCGGTCAGTCGCCGGCCTCCACCTGCGCCGAGTACAGGCTGGCGTGGTCGGCGCCGATGCCCGCCGACGCCAGGTCGCGCTCCACCCGGTCGCCGTGGCGCTCGGCCTCGGCCTGGTCGTCCATCGCGTCGCGCAGCAGCGAGGCGACCTGCGGCCACGACTCGGCGGCGCCCTCGCCCTCGACCGTCCTGGAGGCGCCGTCGAGCAGCACGAAGTACGGGGCGAGCGGGACGCGGTAGTCCTCCCAGGCCTGGGACGACATGATCACCGGCAGGTCGGCGGGCGCCAGGTCGCGCAGCCGGCTGGGGCTCTCCATGCTCGAGTCGCGGGTGACGATGACGACCCGGGCGCCTCCCGGCGCGGACGCCGCCGCTCCCTCCCGCAGCGCCTGCCAGAAGCCGCCGCACACCGAACACCCGCTGGTCAGGAACGCGAGCAGCGTGCGCGTTCCCGGTGCGCCCACCGCGATCTGCACCGCGTCGCCACCGAGCGTGACGCCGCCGACGTCGGCCGGCGCGGGCGCGTCGTCGCGGGGCTGCGCGATGCCCAGCTCTGGGGCGGCCGATCGCTGCGGCACGTCGCCCGACTCCAGTCGCCGCAGGATCTCGGCGTGGCTTCGGAGCAGCCCGACGACAAGCACCGACAGCAGGACGAGCAGCATCGTCTCGACGACGACCAGCGCGGTCATCCGTACCCTCCGCCGCCGCCGCCCCGCAGGCCCGTGTACGGCGAGGCCGGCTGCTGGTCGGTCTTCAGGCACGGGACGTCGTGGCCGCAGGTGTTGTTGTCCACGAACGTCGTGCAACTGCAGATGTCGGGGAACAGCGTGCACGGGTTCGCGCACTTGATCACCCGGCAGACCACCTCCGTCGTCTGGGGCACCTGGGTGTTGCACTGGCCGTACTTGAACACGTTGCAGCACGTAGACCGGTTCGAGCAGGAGCCATTCGCGCACGAGCAGCCGTGCGGGCAGTGCATCCCCGGCTTGCGGTTGCAGTCGATGTAGTAGCGGACGCCCTGGCTGTGGCAGATGTTCGTGCCCGTGTAGTTGGTGCACTTCCACCAGCCGGCGATGTAGGTGTACGAGGGGCAGGCGTTGATGCCGTTGTTGATGACGCAGCAGAAGTCGGTCCAGCCGTCGCAGCAGCGGGCCCCGCCGCCGCACTGCGAGCACGTGATCACGGCCATCGCCGTGCCCGGGCGAAGCAGGTAGCGGAGCGGCGCGACGGCGATCGCCGACCCCGCGACCGCCAGCCGGATCAGCAGCCCGCGGCGCGACGTGCGGCCCTCGAGCAGGCGCGCGGCGGCGGCGGCCAGATCGCCGCTCACGCGTCACCTCCCGGCGAGTAGGCGAAGGCCACGACCGGCAGGGTCTCGAGCGCCGCGCGGACCAGGGCGACGCCGCAGGCCAGCCCGGCGAGCAGCGGCAGGGCCAGCAGCGGCGCGTCGGCGGCGAGCGTGCCGGGGCCGGGCGCCGGCGCGATCACGGCCAGCACGCCGGCGCCGGCCAGCACGACGTTGACGGCGGCGTGCAGCGGATGCGGCGGAGGGTCGCGGTCGGTGCCCATGCAGCCGCACGAGGGCAGCGGCTCCGGGAGCCGCGACGCCATGACGACGAAGGCGGCGAGCGCCAGGTAGAGCAGCCCCAGCGCGGCAGCGGCCGCAGGCACCGGGTCGATCAGGCACGCCAGGCCGACGGCGATCTCGACCACCGCCAGGCTCCGGACGGCCGCAACGCCGCCCGGCAGGCCGACCGCAGTCACCGCCTGGGCGGCGCGGACGGGACGCCGCAGCTTGGCGGCTCCCGCGACGACCAGCACCCCCGCAGCGACGGCGAGGATCGGCCCGGAGACATTCGGATCGATGACGCCCACTCGTCCTGACGGTACCAACGCGCCTGGACGGAGCCGGGTAGATCCGGGGCGGGCGGACGAGCCGCCCGCCCCGGTCAGGCGTGCGCTATGCGACCGCCCGGAAGAAGTTCCACTGATGCTGCATGCGGGCACGCTGTCCAGCGGTGAACTGCGTGTAGCAGGAGTCGTAGGAGTAGTCCATGAAGTTGTGGACCGGATCCTTCCCGGGCTTCTTGCAGGTGTCCTTGTTGGCCGGGCACCCGGAGGTCGGGGTCTTCTCCGCCGGGGTGTCGGCGACCAGGTCGCCGGTCGGGCCGCACCCACCCTCGAAGGTGTGGTACAGGCCAAGCCAGTGGCCGGACTCATGCGTCAGCGTCAGGCCGAGCGAGAACTTGTTGCCATATGGGCCACCGGGCATCGAGCGGTAATCCATGACGATGCCGTCGTACCACGGCTTGGAGGAGTACGACGACGGGAACGTCGCCCAACCCAGGAAGCCACCGCCAGAGGCGGTGTAGACGTTCAGCGCGTTGGAACCGCCCGTGTGCAGCGCCCGCTTCATCGCGTTCTCCGCCGGATCGCCCGGGTTGACCGCGAACCAGTTGGCGTTGTTCGTGTGGTCAACGCCGGCAACGCGGAAGTGAAAGCCCGTCTTGACCCCGCCGAGCTGCCCGCTGTAGCTCTCGTTCAGTGCCACGATCTGTTTGTTGATGGTCGTGTTGCTGACCAAGCCGGCAGTTCCGTCCGTGATGACGTGGAAGTAGATCGGGATGCTCACGACCCCGGCCTTCGCGGACATCTTGGCCAGCGCCGAGGCCGGCACCTCTCGCATGCGCTGCGTCATCGCCGGCTCGCGCGCGGTACCACGAGCAGAGCTCACACCGCCCGAGTCGCTGCCGACGGCGCACATCGACCCGACGGTGATACCCGTGGGCTGCGCGGCTGCGGGCGACGCGGCCGCGATCAGCGCAGCCGCCGTGACTCCGGCGAGCGCGAGCGATACGCGCAGGCCGGATGTGGAGATTCTCAACGTCCACCCCCCATGGTTGGTTGCGAGCAAGAGTCCCAGAGGCTGAATGAGGTGTCAAGAGTTCGTCCACACGGCGGCGCGCTTCTCGAGAAACGCACCGATCCCCTCCTGCGCGTCGTCCGCCATGGCGTTCATCGACATCACCGTCTTGGTCAGGTCGTAGGCCCCGGCCTCGTCCAGGTCGACCTGGTCGTAGAACGCGCGCTTGCCGATACCGACGGTCAGGGGGCTCGCCCTGCCGATCGCCTCGGCCAGCTCGCGCACGGCATCGTCCAGCCGCTCGGCCGGGACGACCCTGTTGACGAGCCCCCAGTCGAGCGCGGTCGCCGCATCGATGGGCTCGCCGGTGAGCAGCATCTGCAGCGCGCGCTTGCGGCCGATCGCTCGGGAGAGCGGCACCATCGGCGTCGAGCAGAACAGCCCGATCCGGACGCCGGGCGTCGCGAACCGCGCCTCCTCGGCGGCGATCGCGAGGTCGCATGTCGCGACCAGCTGGCAGCCCGCCGCGGTGGCGATGCCGTGGACGCGTGCGATCACCGGCTGCGGCAGCTCGTGGATGCGCATCATCAGCCGGGTGCAGACATCGAACAGCTCCTGATAGGTCGCCACGTCCCGGCCCACCATCTCGCTGAGATCGTGGCCGGCGGAGAACGCCGGCCCGTTGCCGCCGATCACGACCGTCCGCACGCCTTCGTCGGCGGCCAGCTCGTCCAGCGCGGCCAGCAGCTCGTGCATCAGGTCGAGGCTGAGCGCGTTGCGCCGGTCTGGGCGGTCGAGCGTCAGGTACGCCGTCCCCTCGTCGATGCGAAGCATCACACCGCTCGTCGTCGCCATCGTCCGCCTCCTTGTCCGCCTCGCGGGTGCCATGACACACTAGCCGTCCTCATGCAGCCCGCGGACGCCGTGCACCTCTCGCCGCTGACCCCGGTCGCGTTCCTGCTGCGCACCGCGTCGATCTTCCCGCAGCGGCTGGCGGTGGTCGACGAGGGGCGGCGGATGACGTGGGCCGAGTTGCACGAGCGCTCACGCCGGCTGGCGGTGGCCCTGCAGCAGGAGGGCGTCGGCCACGGCGATCGGGTCGCGGTGCTCTGCCCGAACACGGCCGAGATCCTGGAAGCGCACTTCGGCGTGCCCTGGTCGGGCGGGGTGCTGGTCGCCGTCAACACGCGTCTGATGGCGGACGAGATCGCCTACATCCTCGGGCACTCCGGGGCGACGCTGCTGATCGCGGACCCCTCCCTGGCGCATCTCGCCGAGGGTGCAGGCGTGCGAACGATCCTCGCCGGCGACCCGTACGAGCAGCTGCTCGCCTCGGCCGCCGGGGGCGACCCCGAGCCGCGGCTTGTCACCGAGGACGACACCATCAGCATCAACTACACCAGCGGCACGACGGGCCGTCCAAAGGGCGTCATGTACACGCATCGCGGCGCATACCTGAACGCGCTCGCCGAGATGCACCATGCGCGGCTGGACAGCTCCTCCGTCTACCTGTGGACGCTCCCCATGTTCCACTGCAACGGCTGGTGTTTCCCCTGGGCCGTGACCGCGGCCGGTGCGACGCACGTCTGCCTCCGGCAGGTCGACCCCGGCCGTATCTGGCGTCTGTTCGGCGAGGAGCGGGTGACGCACTTCAACGGCGCGCCCACGGTGCTGGTGATGCTGGCCACCGACCCGGCGGCCCGCGAGGTCGACCCGCCGATCCAGGTGACGACGGCCGCCGCGCCTCCGTCGCCCACCGTGATCGCGCGGATGGAGGCGCTCGGCTTCTCGATCAATCACGTCTACGGCCTGACCGAGACGTACGGCCCGATCACGATCTGCGAGTGGCATCCCGAATGGAACGCCCACGACGCGCCCGAGCGCGCCCGGCTGCGGTCGCGGCAGGGCGTCGCCATGCTGACCGCCGACGAGATCCGCGTGGTCGACGACGAGATGAGCGACGTGCCGCGCGACGGGCAGACGATGGGCGAGGTCGTCATGCGCGGCAACAACGTGATGAAGGGGTACTTCGCCGACGAGGAGGCGACGCGCACGGCGTTCCGCGGCGGCTGGTTCCACTCCGGCGACCTCGGTGTGATGCATCCCGACGGCTACGTCGAGCTGCGCGACCGGGCCAAGGACATCATCATCTCGGGCGGCGAGAACGTCTCGACGATCGAGGTCGAGCAGGTGCTGCTGCGCCATCCGGACGTGCTCGAGGCCGCCGTCACCGCCATGCCCAGCGAAAAGTGGGGCGAGCGTCCGATCGCCTTCGTCACGCTGCGCGACGGCGGGGAGGTGACCGAGCCGGAGCTGATCGCTTTCGCCCGGGAGTCGCTGCCCGGGTTCAAGGCGCCCGACGCCGTCCGCTTCGGCCCGCTGCCGAAGACGTCAACCGGGAAGGTCAAGAAGTACGAGCTGCGCGAGCGTGCTCGTGCCGGTGCGACAGAGGGGTCTGACCCCTCTGTCGCACCCGTCTCAGCTACGTCTGCCTCAATGCGTGGTTCGCCCGGAACATCCCGTCCGGATCGACCATCGACTTGATCTCGCACAGCCGTGCGTACCGCTCCGCGGCGCCGTAGAAGTTGGCCGGGTCGGCCGCGCGCTCGCTGAAGTTGAAGTACGCCTGCGATGCGATGTAGGGCGCCATCGACAAGCGCATGCCGTCGAGCGTGCCCTCGATGGCCGCCCGCATCTCGGGCGTCATCGGGATGCCGACGCCGAACAGCGCGAACGGCGCCTCGATGCTGGCCAGCACACCGTGGCTGTCGCTCTCGCGAGCAACGGCGCCGCCGATATGCCGGATCTCGACCGACAGCAGGGGCGAGTTCGTCCCCGGGCCGGTCAGCCCGACCAGCGCGGAGATCGCCTCTGGGCCGAACTCCTCGAGCAGCATGCCGTCGCCGACCCCGGGCACCGGGTGCTCGGGATCCATGTGCATCTGGCTGAGCGCCGGCATCGGGATGTCCGCAAATGTGTCGAGCTCGGGCTCGAGCGCGCGGATCTCGGCCAGCGACGGCTCGCCGACCTGCTGGCCGCCGAGGAACACGGCCTCGATGCCCACGAACGACCGGCCGCGGAAGGGCTCGGGGATGTCGGGGATCGGGGGCAGGTTGAGAAGCCGCCCGGTGGACGTGACGTCCTCGTCGGCGGTCTCCGTCCAGCGGCTGTACGCCTCCAGCACCTCGGTCGCACGCTCGATCGGCCACAGCATCATGCCCGCGTACACCGACGTGATCTCGAACAGCGAGAACTCGATCGCGGTGACGACGCCGAAGTTGCCGCCGCCGCCGCGCAGCGCCCAGAACAGGTCGGGCTCGTTCTCCGCATCGACCCGCCGCGGCCGTCCGTCCGCGGTCACCAGCTCGATGGCGGTGACGCTGTTCGCCTGCAGGCCACGGGTC
>DATLLN010000264.1:0-2270 GCA_035537835.1 Gaiellales bacterium | reverse complement strand
ATCGTCAAGGGCAAGTCGATGGTCAGCGAAGAGATCGAGCTGAACCACGTGCTCGAGGACAACGGCATCGAAGTGGTCGAGACGGATCTCGGCGAGTACATCGTCCAGCTCGACAACGACAAGCCGTCGCACATCGTGGCGCCGATCCTCCACAAGACGAAGGAGGACTGCGCCCGCGTGTTCAAGGAGAAGCTGGGCGCCACCGACGAGGAGGTCGCCGGCGTGCCGCAGATGACGCAGCTCGCCCGCCGGGTGCTGCGCAAGGCCTTCCTCAAGGCCGACATGGGCATCAGCGGCGTGAACTTCGGCGTCGCCGAGACCGGCAGCGTCTGCATCTGCACCAACGAGGGCAACGGCCGCCTGTCGACGTCGCTGCCGCGCATCCACGTCGCGATCATGGGGATGGAGCGGCTGGTGCCGACCGCCGCCGATCTCGGCGTCATGCTGGAGGTGCTCGGGCGCAGCGGCACCGGCCAGCGGCTGACCGTCTACTCGAACATCCTCAGCGGACCGCGACGCCCGGGCGAAGCGGACGGCCCCGAGGAGTTCCACGTCGTCATCGTCGACAACGGCCGCAGCGCCGTGCTCGCGGGCGAGCTGGCCGAGATCCTCTACTGCATCCGCTGCGGCGCCTGTCTCTACGCCTGCCCCGTCTACCAGCAGATCGGCGGCCACGCCTACGGCAGCGTCTACTCCGGGCCGGTCGGCTCGGTGCTCTCCCCCGCGCTCGGCGGTATCCACGCGTTCCACGACCTGCCGCACGCCAGCACGCTGTGCGGGGCCTGCAAGGAAGTGTGCCCGGTCCGCATCGACATCCCGCGGATGCTGCTGCGCCTGCGCGCCAAGGGCGTCGAGGCTGGCGAGTCGCCACAGTGGGTGTCGCTGGGCATCAAGGTGCTCGGCTGGATCGGGACGAAGCCCCGGCTGTTCGGCCTCGCCGGACGGGTGGCGGCGCGCGTCGCCGGCACGATGTCCAGCGACGGCTGGATCCGCGAGCTGCCGCTCCACATGGCCGGCTGGACCGCGTCCCGCGACTTCCCCGTCCCGGCCAGGGAGTCGTTCCAGGAGCGCTGGGCGAAGCGGCACGGAGGCGCGTCGTGATCCCCGCCAACCGCCAGCGGATGCGCGAGGTGATCGGCCGTGCGGTGCGCACCGGCCTGTTCCCGGGCGGCGCCGGCCCGCATGCGCATCCACACGGCCACCGCACGAACGACTCCGGAGTCGACACGCTGCCGACCGCGGCGATTCAGGACATGGCGTCGGTCGCGCCGCCCACGGCGGGGCTGCCGCCGCGCGAGCGGTTCCGCGCCGCCCTCGAAGCGATCGCCGGCGTCGTCCACGAGGCGTCGTCGATCGATCAGGCGGCGGGGATCGTCGCCGGGATCGCGGATCGGTTGGGCACGCGCGCGATCCTGAGCTGGACCGACGAGGCGATGGCGCTGCCCGGGATGACCGCGGCGCTGCAGGCGCGCGGGCTGTCGATCGTCGATCCGGAAGTGCCGCAGAACGGGGACGCGCGTCCGCCGCGGCTCGACGAGCTCGCCGCGCTGTCGCTCGGCCTGACCGGCGCCGACGCCGGGCTCGCCGAGACCGGCTCGGTCGTGCTCGCCACCGGGCCAGGCCGGCCGCGGATGGCGTCGCTGCTGGTGCCGGTCCACGTCGCCGTGCTGCGCGTCGATCGCCTCGTCGAGTCGATCTCGACGCTGCTCGCGACCCGCGGCGATCTCGTCGCGGCGGGCAGCAACCTCGTCGCGATCACCGGTCCCAGTCGCACCGCCGACATCGAGCACACGCTGAGCCGCGGCGTGCACGGCCCCGGCGAAGTCCACGTCATCCTGCTCGAGGCCTGATCCCACATGCGCCGTCTCCGCCTGATGTCCGCCCTCACGTTTGTTGTCGTCTCGGCCTTGGCTGCGTCCACGCTGCGGGCGCAATCGCCGGCGACGCTCGACCCCGCCACGATTGATCGCTGGATGACCGAGCTCTCGAACTGGAACCGCTGGGGCACGGACGACGAGCGCGGCACCGTCAACCTGATGACCGACGAGACGCGCAAGCGCGCGGTGGCGACGGTGAAGGAAGGCGTGACGGTCTCGCTGTCGCGCGACGCCGATCCGGTGAAGAGCGCCGACAACGGCAACCCGCTCGGCCTCTCGATGGTGGCCACCGCGGCGGATCCCGATCCGTTCGCGATGGAGACGCTGACCATCACCTTCCACGGCTCGGCCTACACGCACATGGACGCGCTGTCGCACATGTATTACAAGGGC
>DATLLN010000263.1:0-4774 GCA_035537835.1 Gaiellales bacterium | reverse complement strand
GGTGTGAGCCCCTTCGACCCGACCGCTGTCACGGGCACGCCGTTCGGCGCCCCACTGGTGCCGCCGCTGCCGATCAGGCTGCGGCGCACCGAGATCCTGACGATCGTCCACCGCACCGATCCAGAGGCGGCCGACCGGCTGATCCCGGCGCCGCTCGAGCTGGCCGGCGACCTGTGCCTCGTCCACGTCTACCGGATGCACGACGCGGAGTGGTTCGGGGTGTACTGCGAGTCAGCATGGCAGATCCCGGTGCGCATGCCGGACGGCACGGCGGCGGTGTACTCGCCGTTTCTGGTGCTCGAGTCGGACGGCGCCGTGGCCGCCGGGCGCGAAGCGTACGGGCAGCCGAAGAAGGCCGGACAGGTGTCGCTCGAGCCGAACGGCGACCTGCTGGTCGGCCGCGTTGCCCGAAACGGCATCGAGATCGCGACGGCGACGATGTGCTGGAAGCAGACGCCCGCAAGCGGCCGCGAGCTGGAGGCGCTGGTCGTCGGGTTAGGCGTCAACGTCAACCTGCGCCTGCGCCAGGAGGAGGGCGACACCTTCAGCCGCGAGCTGGTCGCCAGGGACTTCACCGACGTGGTCGAGCACGAGGCGTGGACCGGCCCGGGCACGCTCGAGCTGCGCGCGAACGCGCAGGCGCCGGTCTACCTGCTGCCGGTGCGCGAGGTCGTCCTCGCGCTGCACCGAGTGGTCGACCTGACGCTCGCGCCGGGCCGCGTCGTGCACCGGTACTAGGCGGTCAGCTCGCCTGCGAGTGCGCCACCGGCAGGGCGACCGGCTCCGGCGCCGGGGCGGGCGCGAGCTCGACGGTCGCCGGGCGCTCAGCACGCACCGAGATCTCCAGCCGCTCCAGCGCCAGCAGCATCGCCAGCATCACGCCCGAGAGCGGGTAGAGGATGTAGCTCTCCTGGAAGACGCGGGCGACCATCAGCAGCACGAACACCGAGACCGTGAACGATGCGCCGGCGGCCCAGGCCGCCCGTGAGCGCCACTGCAGGAGCGCCGCGTAGGCGGTGACCGGCGTCCACACCAGGAGCATCAGCATCAGCGCCGGGTAGTCGGCGGAGTGGCGGCCGACGACGCCGAATCGGGCCAGCACGCCCGACATGCCGTAGCTGGCGATGTGGAAGCTGCCGGTGCCGAAGGCGACCGTGTCGTTCCAGACGGCTGCCGGCGAGGCGAGCAGGAAGGGCAGGAACGCCGCAGCCAGGACGGCCGCGCCGGTCGCGGCGGCCACGCCCGCGTGGCGCCGCGACGCCCGCACGGCGATCAGCACCAGCAGCGCCGGCACGGCCGCCAGCGCGAACTGCTTGAAGAGCACGGCCACGGCCAGCGTGGCGCCGGCCGACCGGTACCGGCCGCGGCTGGCCAGCCCGAACGCCGTCACGATCGCCAGCACGCATGGTGCGTCCGCGTTGCCGAACCAGGCGAGGCGGAGCGCAACCGGGTTACAGGCGAGCGCCGCGCCGACGGCCAGACGACAGCCGAGCGGTCCGGGGAACAGCAGCGCCGCGGGCACCAGCAGCAGGGTGCAGACGGCGACGAACAGCCGGTAGTCGCGCCACGGCGCGGGAAGCCCGTCCCACACCGCGGCCACGGCGGCCGAGCCGGGGAAGTACGGGAAGTGGCGGAGTGCGACCATCCGGTCGGTGCGCGGCGACCGGTGCCCGTCCATGGTGTAGAAGCGCTCCATCCCGGTGTACCGGTAGTCGTGGCCGTACGGCGACTCGCCATGCCGGGCGACCTTGCCGGCCAGCTCGATCTGGTACGTCGAGTCGTTCGTGTAGAACCACGGCGCGGTGCTCTGGCGCAGACCCATCTGAAGCAGCACCGGCGGCAGCAGCACGCCGGCAACGGCCGCCATCGTGATGACGACCAGCGTCCGGCGCCCCGGCCGCCAGCCGCGGAGCACCAGCAGCCCGCCCAGCGTGACCAGCGCCATCGTCGCCACCACCGTCGTGCGCAGCAGGTTGACGTCCCAGCGGCCGCGCGCCAGCTCGACCAGCCACGCCAGCGATCCCTGCGGGTGGACGTGCCCTGCGGCGAACGTCCAGCCGTCGGCGCCGATGCTCGGCAGGTCGGCGGCCAGCAGGGCGGTCAGGGCGGCCAGCACGATCGTCGCATCCTGGGCGGAGCGGGTGGGGCTTCCGCTGATCCCGGTCACTCGTCGCATCGGTGACGACAGGTTTCAGGTTATGAACGCGAAATCCTGCCGACGCTACGCGTGGTGATCCTCCCAGTCGCCGGCGTCCTCCATGTAGATGTGGCGCGCCGTGTGCAGCCCGGTCGGCGGATCGAGCGTGCCCGCGGCGATCGAGACCGTCGGCCGGTCGGGGCGCGACCAGAACAACCGCCCGCCGCACTCGCCGCAGAACGCGCGCTCGGCGTCGTCGTAGGAGTGCCGGCGAAGGCCTCGCGACTCGACCAGCTCCAGGTCGTCGCGAGCGCAGGCGCTGTAGGCGGCGGGGCCGCCGTGCGTGCGGGCGCAGACGGTGCAGTGGCAGATGAACACGTCGCGCAGGGGGCCGGTGATGCGATAGCGAACGGCCCCGCAGAGGCAGCCGCCCATGTGGGGCTCGCCGTCGGACACGTGCGCAGGGTAGCCGTGCGACCTGCCAGAATCGCCGGGTGCGACAAGCTGGCGCCCTTGCCGCTGCCCTCGTCCTGATCGCGACCGTCCTGCTGATCGGGGCGCCGTCCGCCTGGGCCGCGACCGACGCGGAAGCGCAGCTGGCCGCGCGCTTCGCACCCCAGATCCGGCTGGTCGACGAGCCACCTCAATGCGGGGAGGGCGAGCCGTACGTCCCGATCGACGTCGACGGCCTGTTCGACCAGCCGACGGTCGCGCTGCGCGGCCCCTGGGGCGGCAGCGACCTGGTCAAGGTCGGCCCGGCCGCGGGCGATCTGGCCGGCGACCTCTTCGACTATCACCTCGACTTCCCCGGCAACGCGCTGGATCCGGGCTGCACCTACCTCGACTGGTCTCGCCGGCTGACGGCCGCCCGGCCGCCCGCGGTCTACGCCCACGTCACCACCGATCCGGATCACCCCGGCCAGCTCGTCCTGCAGTACTGGATGTTCTACGTCTACAACGACTGGAACAACCTGCACGAGGGCGACTGGGAGATGATCCAGCTCAACTTCCAGGCCGACGATCCCGGCCAGGCGCTGAACGAGAACCCCGTGCTGGTCGGGTACAGCCAGCATGAGGGCGGGGAGAAGGCGGCCTGGGACGACCCCAAGCTGCAGAAGGTCGACGGGACGCATCCCGTTGTCTACCCGGCCGACGGCTCGCATGCGAACTTCTTCGACTCGGAGCTGTACCTGGGCGCTTCCGGCGAGCAGGGCGTCGGCTGCGACGACACTCGCAATGCCGGGCTGGTCATGTCTCCGGCGGTACGGACGATCCCCAGCGACTCGGTGGCGGCCGACTCGCAGTTCCCGTGGATCGGGTTTCAGGGCCGATGGGGCGAGCAGCAGCCGGCCTTCTTCAACGGCCCCACCGGCCCCAACCTGAAGACGCAGTGGACGGCGCCCATCACCTGGTCTCAGGGCTGGCGCGACCGGGCCTACGCCGTCCCCGTCGGCGGCGTGCTGGGCACCCGTACGACCGACTTCTTCTGCGGGGCGATGGCGGCAGGCTCGCGCCTACTCTGGCGGGCGGTCGACAACCCGCTGCCGACCGTGCTCGCGGTGCTCGCGGTGCTGGTGGCGATCGTCTGGGCCCTGCGCAAGGCGACGTGGCGGCCGGCAGCGCCGCTCCGGCTCGCCCACCGGCGCTCGTGGGGCCAGGTGCTGACGGCCGCCGCGCGCATGTACGTGGCCCATCCCCGGTTATATCTCGGCATCGGGCTGCTGCTGTTACCCATCTCGCTCGTGATCACGGGCATCCAGGCCCTGCTGTTGACGGCGTCGAGCATCTTCGGCGTGGCCGATCAGGGTGCGGCCGCGGGGTTCTTCGTGCTGATCGCGATCACGATCGGGTCGATGCTGACCTGGCTCGGGCTGGGCCTCGTCCAGGCGGTGGTCGTGCGGGCGATGATCGAGATGGACGCCGGCAGGCGGCTGGGGCTGGTCGCCGCGTTCAGGCTGGCAGCGGCGCATGGGCGAGTGCTGTGGTCGATCGTCATCTTCGTCGTGGTCACGTCGCTGCTCACGAGCTCGGTGATCCTGATCCCGTTCGCGATCTGGTTCGCGGTGCGCTGGTCGCTGGTGGTCCCGGCCGTTCTGATCGAGAACCGGCGGCCGCTGCGGGGCTTCCAGCGAAGCGCCCGGCTCGTACATGGGCACTGGGTCAAGGTGGCGACACTGACCATCGCGCTGGGAGTGATCGCCGTCGTGCTGGGACCGCTGCTGGGAACGGCGCTGATCCTGGCGACCAGCCTGCCGCTGGGGGTGCTGAACATCATCGCCGGCGTCGTCTACGTGCTGACCATGCCCTACGTCGCGTTGGCCACCGGGTACGTCTACTTCGACATGCGGGTGCACGAGGAGCTCGAGGACAGGACGCAGCCGGCGGTGCTGCCGCCTGAGGTCGAGCTCGGCTACGGCTGATCTCGACTGCCGCGAGGTGGCGGCATCGACCGCGATCTGGGATCATCGGCCGATGGGCGAGGTCGCCGATGACCCGCTCCGACAGGGCCGCCAGGCGCTGGCAGCGGCCGAGTGGGCGGTTGCCCGAGCGCAGTTCGAGCGCTGCCTGGAGTGGGGCCGCGGAACCGACGCGCTGGCCGGTCTTGGGGAAGCGCTTCAGTGGCTGGGCGAGTACGAC
>DATLLN010000262.1:0-4996 GCA_035537835.1 Gaiellales bacterium | reverse complement strand
GGCTCGGGGTTCCACGGCTCCCCGGTCGAGGCGAGGATCCGCAGCGACGAGCGGTCGTGCGCGGTCACCGGCTCGTCGCCGTGGGAGCGCAGCGCGCGGATCAGCGTCGGCGACACGCCGAGAACGCTGATCCGGTGCCGCTCGACCAGCTCCCACATCCTGCCCGGGCCGGGGTAGTCCGGTGCGCCCTCCGACAGCACCAGGGTGGCGCCCAGCGCCCCGGCGCCGACCACGATCTTCGGCCCCATGATCCAGCCCATGTCGGTCATCCAGGTGAACCGATCGCCCGCGTGGACGTCGGTCTGGAAGGCGCACTCCTGCGCGATCTTGACCAGGAACCCGCCGTGCACGTGCACGGCCCCCTTCGGCCTGCCGGTCGTTCCCGACGTGTAGATCACCATCATCGGGGTCTCGGGGTCGAGCGCTGGGGCATCCAGGTCGGGGCTCTGGCGGTCGACGGCGTCCGCCCACGCCAGGTCGCGCCCGGCCTGCATCGGCGGTTCGGTGCCGAGACGGTCGTGGACGATCACCGTATGCACCGCCGGTGCGCCCGCCAGCGCCTCGTCGGCCAGTGCCTTCACGGCGACCGGCTTGCCGCGGCGGGGAACGGCGTCGCAGGTGATCAGCGCGACGGCGCCGGCGTCGGACAGCCGGGCGGCCACGGCAGGAGCGCCGAAGCCGGAGAAGATGGGCACGGCGATCGCACCGATCTTGCAGGCGGCGTAGAACGCCGCGACCACCTCGACGCCCATCGGCAGGAGCAGCCCGACGGCCTCTCCCGGCGCCACGCCGCGGGAGAGCAGCGCGTTGGCGAGGCGGTTGGTCAGCGCCGCGAGCTCGGCATAGGTGACGGTGCGCACCTCGCCGTCCTCGCGCTCGGCGATCACCGCGAGCTGGTCGGGTGTTTCCCGGGCATGCCGGTCGACGCAGTTGGCCGTCAGGTTGATCCGGCCGCCGCCGAACCAGGTCGTCCACATCGGGCCGCGCGAGTCGTCGAACACCCGCTCGTACGGGGTCGAGAACTCGATCCCCAGGTGCTTGACGATCGCATCCCAGAACCAGCCGATGTCGTCCTGGGAGCGGCGCTCCAACTCACGCCAGCCGTCGATCCCCTGCTCGCGCATGAATGCACCGGCACGGCTGTGCTCCACGACGTCCGGCATGGGCTCCCAGATCCAGCGGCTCGCGGTCGTCACTCAGTCGTCGACGGCGATCATCACGTCAGAGGCCTTGACGATCACGGTCACCTGCCTGCCCTCGGCGAGCCCCAGCTCGTCGGCGGCCTCCTTGGTGATCGAGGCGACCAGCCGCTGGCCGTTGCAGTCGAGGACGACGTTGGCAATCGCCTCTCCCCGGTTGACGCCCTGGACGGTTGCGGCCAGTTGGTTTCGTGCGCTCAGGCGCATGGATCTGCTCCTTCGGTTCGCGACGCGGCGGACCCTATCCCAACGTCGGATAGGTGTCGACGATCAGGTAGTCATGCGTTGACTATACGATCCTCATGACATAGCGTTGCCGCTCCATGGCGGAGCGGAAGGGAGACGGCTGGATGCGAAGGCCCTTGTGGTTGCTGGTGGCGATGGCGCTGGTCGCCGCGGGATGCGGCGGCAGCTCGGGTTCGAGCAGCGGGAGCAGCGGCGGGTCGTCGGCCGCGTCGAGCGGTGGCACGCTCAACGTGTTCGCCGCGGCGTCGCTGACCAACGCGTTCGACGCGCTCGGCAAGACCTACGGGCAGCAGAACCCGGGCTGGACGGTGCGCCTCAACTACGATGGCTCGGACATCCTGGCAGCGCAGATCGAGCAGGGCGTGCCCGCCGACGTCTACGCCGCCGCCAGCACCAAGTACCCCGAGCAGCTGCAGGGCGAGAACCTGCTGGGCGACGCGACGAACTTCGCGACCAACACGCTGGTGCTGATCGTCCCCGCGGACAACCCGAAGAACATCACGTCCGTGAACGACCTGACCAAGGACAATGCCAAACTCGTGATCGGCGACGAGAGCGTGCCGATCGGCTCGTATACGCGCGACGTGCTGGACGGCCTGGGAATCAACATCGACGATCTGAACATCGTCAGCCAGGAGCAGAAGGTCACGGACATCTCCGCCAAGGTGTCGCTGGGCGAGGCCGACGCCGGATTCGTCTACGTGACGGACGCCCAGGCGGCCGGCGACAAGGTCAAGTCGATCGACCTACCCGCCGACGCGAACGCGACCGCCACGTATCCCATCGGTATCCTGACCGACTCGAAGAACCAGGAGGCGTCGCAGCGGTGGATCGATCTGGTGATGAGCTCGGACGGCCAGCAGGTGCTTCAAAGCTTCGGCTTCGGACCGGCGCCTTCGAGCTGATCGGCGCCGGCGCGGCCGCGATCGCGCTGGTCTTCCTGATGCTCCCGCTGGTGGCGATCTTCGTCAACGGCGACCTGATTGCGGGCCTTCGATCCGAGGAGGCCCGCCAGTCGCTGTGGCTGTCGCTGCAGACCAGCCTGGTCTCGCTGGCGATCATGGTCGTGTTCGGCACGCCGATCGCGCACCTCCTGGCCACGCGCCAGTTTCGCGGCCGCACGCTGGTGCTGACGGCGTTTGAGCTGCCGCTGGTGCTGCCCCCGGCGGTGGCCGGGCTCGGCCTGCTGATGGCGTTCGGGCGCAAGGGCCTGCTGGGGGAGGAGCTGAACGCGCTGGGGCTGCAGATCCCGTTCACCAAGGTGGCGGTGGTGATGGCGATGACCTTCGTGGCGTCGCCGCTCTACGTGCGGCAGGCGATCGCGGCGTTCGAGGCGGTCGACCGGACGCTGCTCGACGCGTCGCGCACGCTGGGTGCCGGGTCGGCCCGGACGTTCTGGCGGGTGGCGGTGCCGCTCGCGCGCACCGGGCTGGGCGCCGGTGCCGCGCTGGGCTGGGCGCGCGCCGTCGGCGAGTTCGGCGCGACGATCATCTTCGCCGGCAGCCTCGCCGGGATCACCCGCACGGCGCCCATCGAGATCTACGTCGGCCTCGCGGACAACCTCGACGCCGGCCTGGCGACCGCCGCGGTGCTGATCGCCGCCAGCGCCGGCGTGCTGCTGTCGGTGAAGCTGCTGTCGCGGGGGAGGCCGCAGCGCTTCACGCCGATCTGACCCTGCCGCTGCGCGAGTTCACGTTCCGGGTGCAGCTGGACGCCGACCGCCCGGTGGCGATCGCCGGCCCCTCGGGCGCCGGCAAATCGACCCTGCTGCGGCTGATCGCGGGGCTGGTCACCCCGGCGGCTGGCACCGTCGAATGCCAGGGCCGTCGCTGGTTCGGCGGCGGCGTCGACCTGCCGGTCGAGAGGCGTCCCGTGGGGTTTGTCTTCCAGGACTACGCGCTGTTCCCCCACATGACCGTTCGCGCCAACGTGGCCTATGGCGCGCGCGGCGTGGACGTCGATGCGGTGCTCGGGCGGATCGGCATCGCCCATCTGGCCGGCGCGAAGCCGCGCCTGCTGTCCGGCGGGGAGCGCCAGCGGGTGGCCCTCGCGCGGGCGCTGGCGCGGCGCCCAGAGCTGCTGCTGCTCGACGAGCCGCTGTCCGCGCTCGACCCGGCGACCCGGGGTGCGGTGGCCGCCGAGCTCGCGTCGACGCTTCGCGAGTCCGGCCTGCCGGCTCTGGTGGTCACCCATTCGTTCGAGGACGCCGCGTCGCTGGCCGACCGCGTGGTCGTGATCGAGCGGGGCGTGGTCACGCAGGACGCATCGCCGGCCGAGCTGGTGGCGTCGCCGGCGACGCCGTTCGTCGCCAGCTTCGCCGGCGCCAACGCACTGCAGGGCGAGGCCCAGGGGACGCGGGTGCTGCTCGACTCGGGAGGCGAGGTGCGAATCGCCGACCCGGCCGCGGGTCGCGTGTCGGTGCTGGTCGCCCCCTGGGACATCACGTTGTCCCGCGAGGTGGCCGACGATTCGGCGCTGAACCACCTGCACGGCTCGGTGGCGCGGGTCGTTCCGCTGGGCGCACGGGTGCGCGTGGTGCTCGACTCGGGGATCACCGCCGAGGTGACCGCGGAATCCGCCGAGCGGCTCGCGATCCGCCCCGGCCAGCCGATCGTCGCGTCGTGGAAGGCGACGGCATCGCGAGCGGTCGGCCGCGACCCGGCCGTAGACTGAGCCGCGAAATGCGGGTCGTGATCGCCCCCGACAAGCTCAAGGGGACGTACTCGGCGCCGGAGGCGGCAGAGGCTCTGGCCGCCGGGTGGCGCAGCGTGCGTCCCGGCGACGACCTGGTGCTGGTGCCGATGGCCGACGGCGGCGAGGGCACCGCGGCGGCGCTGCTGGCGGCCCGTGGCGGCGACTGGCACACCGCCGCGGTGCACGACGCGCTCGGCCGGCCGTGCGACGCCCGATTCGCGTTGCTCGCCGACGGCGGTGCCGCGCTGGACGTCGCCGAGGCCTGTGGCCTGTGGCGGCTGGCCGGCGTCCCGCTGGATCCGCTGGGCGCGCGGTCGGACGGCGCCGGCGAGCTGATCCGCGCGGCGATCGATGCTGGAGCGCGGCGGGTGGTGGTCGGCGTCGGCGGCACGGCCACGACCGACGGCGGCGCCGGGCTGCGCGACGCGATCGGCGAGGTGCCGGCGGGCGTCGAGCTGGTGGCCGCCCTCGACGTCGACAACCCGCTGCTCGGCCCGCACGGCGCGGCGGCGACCTATGCGCCGCAGAAGGGGGCGAGCCCCGAGCAGGTCGCGGAGCTGGAGCGGCGGCTGGCCGCGCTCGGCATGGCCTCCGCCGATCGCCCTGGTGCCGGCGCCGGTGGCGGCATCGGTGGGATGCTGATGGAGCTGGGCGCCCACGCGGTCCCCGGCGCCGCGCTGATCGCGGACGAGGTCGGGCTCGACCGCCGGCTCGCCGGCGCCGGCCTGTGCATCACCGCGGAGGGCCGGATCGACGAGCAGACGCTGCACGGCAAGGCCGTGGCCGAGACGGTCGCCCGTGCCCGCGCGGCGGGCGTCCCAGCGGTCGCCGTTGGCGGTCAGGTGCGCCTGTCCGCC
>DATLLN010000261.1:0-3176 GCA_035537835.1 Gaiellales bacterium | reverse complement strand
CCTCGAGGGTGAACTGAGCCGCTTCCGGCCGAACAGCGACATCACCCGGCTCAATCATCTGGCGGCGGGAGAGCGCGCACGCGTCGGCGAGGCCGCGCTCGAATGCCTGCTGATCGCGCGGCACGTCTACGACCTGACCGGCGGCGCGTTCGACATCGCGATCGGGACCGGGCTGCCGTCGCTCGAGATCGACGCGGATGCGTTCGAGGTCCGCGCGACGACCGAAGGCGTTCGGCTCGATCTGGGCGGCATCGGCAAGGGCTACGCGGTGGACCTGGTCGCGGAGCTGCTCGAGGAGTGGGGCCTCGAGCGCGCCTTCGTGCACGGCGGCTTCAGCTCCGCCATCGCCTTGGAGCCGCAGGCGGCCTCTGACGGCTGGCCGTTGACCCTGAGCGATCCTCGAGAGCCCTCGCGGGTCTTCTGCCGGCGCTCGATGCGCCAGGCCGCGCTCAGCGCGTCCGGCGTCCGGAAGGGCGACCACATCCTGGATCCGCGGACGGGCGACCCGGTCCGCGGGCGGCTCGCGGCATGGGTGGCGCTGCCGCGGCCCGCGCAGCCGGGCGCCACGGCGGCGGATGGCCCTCGGCCCGGGCCCAGGCTCGCGCCCGCGGCGGTCGCGGACGCCTTGACGACCGCATTCATGCTGCTCGGCGTCGATGAGATCGACGCGTTGTGCGAGCGCAGCCCCGGTCTCGAGGCGTGGGTGCTTCCCGACGGCGCATCCGCGGGGACGGCGGACCTGCGGCACTTCGGAGGTCCGGCTGGTGAGGGCGCGGGTATACTCCCGGGACCCACCGCAGCGGGAGAAGATTGATGGCGGACGAGAACGACAAGAAGAAGCCCCAGACACCGGCCCCGGCCGGCGGGCCACCGAAGCTGGATCGGCGCGACCTGCTGATGGGGCTGTCCACCGTCCCGGCGCTTGGCCTGTTTGGCTACGCCTGGAACCGGCAGCAGGCACACCGCCGCGGCGTGGAGGCGGCGGCCGCGACGCCCGCCGCCGCCGCCGGCGTACAGGAGCTCAACATCGCGCTGATCGGCGCCGGCGCCCAGGGCCAGGTGCTGATGGAGGCGATGCTCCGCATCCCGGGCCTGCGCTTCCGCGCGGTCTGCGACATCTGGACCGAGTACAACCAGCGGCGCGTCGTCAACACCCTCAAGCGGTTCAAGCAGGAACCGAACGGCTATGAGGACTACCGCGAGATGCTCGACAAGGAAAAGGAGCTCGACGCGGTCATCATCGCGACACCCGACTTCTGGCACGCGCAGCACACGATCGACTGCCTGAAGGCCGGCAAGCACGTGTACTGCGAGAAGGAGATGTCGAACACGCTCGAGGGCGCCCGCAGCATGGTGATGGCGCAGCGTGAGACCGGCAAGCTCCTGCAGATCGGCCACCAGCGCCGCTCCAACCCGCGCTACATCCACGCCTACCGGAAGCTGCTCGGCGAGGCGAAGCTGCTCGGACGGATCGTGACCGTCAACGGGCAGTGGAACCGTGCGGTGGCGCCCGACCTCGGAGCCCCCGATCGCTACGCGATTCCCCAGGCCACGCTGAAGCAGTACGGGTTCAAGGACATGCATCAGTTCCGCAACTGGCGCTGGTACAAAGGCCTCGGCGGCGGACCGATCGTCGATCTCGGCTCGCACCAAATCGACATCTACAACTGGTTCCTCGGTGCGCCCCCCTCTGGTGTGATGGCCAGCGGCGGGCTGCTCTACCACGACCCAAAAACTCACGAGTGGCACGACACTGTCATGGTGGTCTACGACTACAACACCCCGGCGGGGCCGGCCAAGGCGTACTACCAGACGCAGACGACCAACGGCAGCCAGGGCTACTACGAAAGCTTCATGGGCGACCAGGGGACGCTGCTCATCTCCGAGTCGGAGGTGAACTACCCGGGGCTGCTGTATCGCGACCCGAACGCGCCGGCCTGGGACGAGTGGATCCAGAAGGGCTACGTCAGCGCGCCCAAGGAAGTGGAAGTGAAGGAGAAGGTCGAGGGCGCGGTCGCCGACGTTCGCGAGTCGGTCGCGCCGGACCAGCACTCGGTGCCGGTCTCGCTGCGCGATCCCTACCACCAGCCGCACCTCCAGAACTTCTTCGACACCGTCCGCGGCAAGGGCACGCTCAACTGTCCGGCCGAGATCGGCTACGAGAGCGCGGTCAGCGTCCTGAAGGTCAACGAAGCGATCGAGGCGAAATCCCGGCTGGCGTTCAAGCCGGAAGACTTCAAGATCTAATGGAGCGGGTGATGGAATCGACGACGTTCGCCCGCGGGCCGATGATCGCGATCACGGTGCTGCGGGTCCTGGTCGGGTGGCACTTCTTCTACGAGGGGCTCACCAAGCTGTCGGCGCCGTCGTGGTCGGCGGCCGGGTTCCTCAAGCAGGCCAAGGGTCCGCTCGCCGGGTCGTTCCACGCGATGGCGGCACAGCCCGGGACGCTGGCCAACGCCGACCTCGCCACGATGTGGCTGCTCACCCTGGTCGGCGCCTGCCTGATCCTGGGCCTGTTCACGCGGCTCGCGAGCCTGGCCGGGATCGCGTTCCTGCTGATGATCTACCTCGCCGCCCCGCCGTGGATCGGCTACTTCTACGCGATCCCCAGCGAAGGCAGCTACCTGATCGTCAACAAGAACCTCGTGGAAGTGGCCGCGCTGGCCGTCATCATGCTGACCGGCAGCGGTCGCTTCGCCGGACTCGATCGGATCCTCTCCGGATTGTTCCGGCGCAAGCCGCGGCTCGCCGCCGCGGCCTAGCACCGAGCGTCAGCGCGCGAGCTTCTTCGTCCAGTTCACCGCGACGACGATCGGCGACGCGGCGCTCTCGACGGCCGTGTTCAGCAGGAACCGGCCGTCGCGCGCCACCGCATACTGCGGTTTCCTGCCGAGCACGTTCCTGCCGGTGGCGAGGTGGACCTTGAACAGCGGGGCCGGCAGGCTCAATGACGGCGACGCCGCCGTCGCATCGAACGGCACGGCCATCAGCGTGTTGTCCGGCGCGACATAGAAGATCTCCCGGCCGTCATCCGCCCAGCGCACCTGCGTTCCCCCCTGGGTCGAGACCTGCGTCCGCGCCTCTCCCGCCGGGAACGACTGGACGAACACCTCGGGATGCCCGCTCTCGTTCGAGACGAATGCCACCCACCGCCCGTCCGGCGAGAACTGCCC